>JBASYJ010000247.1:0-37591 GCA_049277435.1 Prolixibacteraceae bacterium | reverse complement strand
CCAGCAAGGTATTCAGCTCGGCCAGTTTCTCCGGGGTAACAAAATATTTGCCCAGTTCGGCCTGCAGGGGAGTAGCCAGATTAACCAGTAAAATACCGATATCGTGCAAGACCGGATCAGGAGATTGCAGCAAGTCGGACTTGGAATAATTCGCCTTTGTTTTCAACTCCTTGTTCTTGGTAATGTTGGCATAAGACTTCAGTGCTGCAGACAATTGCATGACTTTCATGATCAAAGTGCCACGTATATCCGACTTGGTTTCAGTGAGTCCCGAATTATTGGTTTCCTGGACCTGCCGGTATTGCCCGATCTGATGAATGTCATCTTTAAGGCGCTGATGGCCTGAAACCAGGTCTTCGAGTTGGGCAAAAAGAGGCGAATGATTGGTAAGTACCAGATCAACAGAATCAAACATGCGTAGTTTGTTAATTTGAGTTTTGTTCATAATGGGATGATTTATAGATATAATAAATATTATCAGATAAAAGTTACAACATCACGAAAAAAAATCCAAATCAAAACAAAATTATTTTCATAATTATTCTATAATTGAAATTAGAAGTCTATAACTCACTGTCAATTCATCTTTAACCACATCCATCTGACATTATCGCAGTTCAATTCTACGTTTAACGACTTAAACGCGACATTTATTCAGGGCAATTACACATTTATATACTTCATTTCTACATTTATTTTATTGAATTGCTCTTTTAACTAATCGGATTGTACATTTAGGTACATGAAATGCTCATTTAACAACATTTATAGAGTAAGTCGGATCATTTTGTATGAACTGGAGTTGGTCGATAAAATATTCAAGGCTGGAATATCAACAAAAATGAAATCCTTCCAGGCCGACCTGGATAATTGATCGATAAAATATCACAATAACATTCCAAACAGCTATATTCTTTGCCGTTCGGCTTTAGCCAACGGATAATTGGATTAGGGAAAAGAGTTGTGTATTAACTCCAAAAAATCTGAATTGGTTACTGATCTACATTAAAGAGTTCCTGTTCAATGAAGAAGCCAATTATCGGGAAGAGCAAATCAAAGCTGGTTCCCATCGAAAGAAACCTGATCTAATCAATTTGGATTAATCCAAATTGAATTGATTGAAAAGATAACCTCTTATAAAATCGGATTGTTCGCCATGACATTTTTATTATCGTCATGGCAAGCTTAAGGAATGAAAACAGAGCTATCCGTTCACTCCTAACCAATCAGTCATTGCGAATCCACCGAAGGAGGACGAAGCAATCCCATCCTAATGAATTAACAAGATTGCTTCACTACGTTCGCAATGACATGGTGAATATCTGAGAACATTCACCTTTTTTATGCGTTTTACACTATTAATTCGTCTCCGGTTTTGCCCGAAAATCGTTTAATCCATAGCCTTGCCCAATCATTTAACATTAAATTCTTCACGAAATTGATGATTTCATTAGTCAAAACAGCCTCTTCGTGAATGAAATCAAGCCTTTCATTAAAATTGAGGTTATGGTAACATCAATTTCAGATAGATTTGACAAAAATCAATTAATTTTGACGCAAACAGAAAACTAAAACTTATGCTTATTCAGTTAAATCTATTTTTAAGTCTGGCACTAAGCTTTACGATTGTCTATTTTGTGATCCCAAAGGTTGTAAAGGTTTCCCACATCAAAAATCTGTTTGACATTCCCAATCACCGTTCCGCAGCAAAAAAAGCTACTCCCAGACTTGGAGGTGTTGCAATTCTCGCTGGCTTTGCAATTAGTTTAATCATTTCAGCTGATAATCTGAACGTAAATGAACTTAAATATTTGTTCGCTGGCATAATCACCATGTTCCTCATTGGCATCAAAGACGACTTCATTGGTCTTGATGCCCGAAAGAAATTCGCGGTTCAAATTTTCATGGCGATTTACCTGGTAATTCCAGGCCATTACCTGATTACGAATCTTCATGGGTTATTTGGAATTCATGAAATTAATTACCTTACAGGATTACTCATATCCATATTAATCATTGTAGGTATCATCAATTCGCTGAACCTGATTGATGGTGTTGATGGTTTGGCCTCCGGAATCAGCTTGTTGATTTCCACTGTTTACGGAGTTTATTTCTTACTGGCCGGTGATATTTTGTATGCCTTAACCTGCTTCAGCTTAACCGGTAGCCTGATCGCTTTTTTTCTTTACAATGTATTTGGCAAAACGAACAAGATATTTATGGGAGATGCCGGATCATTGGTACTGGGCACGATCATCGCACTGGCCACCATTCATTTTAATGAGTATACCCCGACAAACATAAATATCCCGCAAGGATTACCAGCAGTCTCTTTTGCTATTGTGATGGTTCCGGTTATTGATACCCTGCGGGTATTTGCCATTCGTATCAAACAAAAAAGGTCTCCGTTTTCGCCTGACATGAATCATATCCATCATAATTTACTCAGCCTGACCAAGAATCATCTCAGCACTACCCTGATTATTCTGGCTTTTAACGGGTTCATGATTCTGACCGCGATCAGTTTGATTGATGTGATTGGAAACGCTTATCTCTTCCTTTTGCTTGTTATCTTAGGATTCACTTTTGCGAATATACCAGCCTTAATTTTGAAATATCAGGATAACAATAAGGAAGAACTTCAGGGAAGTCGATCGGTATTCGCACTTTCCATTTTCATTAAAAAGTTCAGGGCATAAATTATCAGTTCAATATAAATATCGAACTAATTCTACGACTTTGTAAATAATTCTCTTTACAATATTCTGAATATTGGTTAAGCTAAAATTTATTAAAAGCAAAAATCACACTTTTAATTCAACCAGCTTTATCATCAATCTTCCAGAAAAAACTCCATCCACAATTTCATATTATAAAATTATTATGGATACAATAATTTTATAATATGAAATTGGTTGATTTAAATTTCAAAACTCTATTTTTACTGCCATGCAATTCATACATGTAAGTCTTTAATTCTTTCATTTGCATGGTTTTAATGAGACAGAAATAATATTTACTGCTTTATTCTACCATAAAACAAACACATATGACACAAAAAACTGCACTAATCACCGGAGTTACCGGTCAGGACGGAGCTTACCTGAGTGAGTACCTGTTGAAAAAAGGATACATGGTACATGGGATTAAACGCCGGTCATCCTTGTTTAACACCGACCGTATTGATCATTTGTATGAAGATCCACACGTTGAAAATCAGAAATTTAAACTTCATTATGGCGACCTGACCGACAGCATGAACCTTACACGCATTATTCAGGAAACACAACCAGACGAGATATATAATCTGGCAGCGATGAGCCATGTTGCCGTAAGTTTTGAAACTCCGGAATATACCGGAAATGCTGACGGACTTGGAACACTGCGTATCCTGGAAGCAGTAAGACTGCTTGGATTATCAGAGAAAACCAGAATCTATCAGGCATCAACCTCCGAATTATATGGAATGGTACAACAGGTACCTCAAACCGAAAAAACACCATTTTATCCACGATCGCCATATGCCGTAGCAAAAATGTATGCCTACTGGATTACCGTAAATTATCGTGAAGCCTACAAGATGCACGCCAGCAATGGTATACTGTTTAATCATGAATCTCCGGTAAGGGGTGAAACATTTGTAACCCGTAAAATTACCCGCGCCATTAGTCGAATTGCATTAGGGATGCAGGATCAGTTATTTCTTGGAAACCTTTCATCGAAACGCGACTGGGGCCATGCCAAAGATTACATCAGAGCCATGTATTTAATCCTTCAGCAGGATCAGCCCGACGATTATGTGATTGCCACAGGAATAACTACAACTATCCGGGATTTCATTAAAATGGCTTGTGCCGAAATTGGACTGAAGATAGCATTCTCCGGCGAAGGCGCTGATGAGATTGGACATTTAGTCGGTGTAGATGATAAACTGTTTACTGAGAAAGTTGGAGAACATTATCTGGCTGGAATTAAGGCACGAATGATACCTGATGCTGTAGATAATGGTAAAACGAAAGCTATTGTTTCAGTCGATCCAAAATATTTCCGTCCAACAGAAGTTGACTTACTGATCGGTGATCCGACTAAATCAAAAACAGTATTGGGCTGGGAACCTAAATATGACCTGCAAGGTCTGGTAACCGACATGATGCAATCTGATGTTAAACTGATGAAAAAAGATACCTGGCTAAGAGAAGGTGGATATAGAACATTGAATTATTTCGAGTAATATACGATCCACAAATTCACACGAATAAACACAAATAATTCAGCCAGTGAATTTCTTATCTTAAAGGATTAATCTCTGTTATGCAACTAAATACTAATGATTATCTCTTGAAAGAAGAGTGCTATGAAATTATTGGTGCTTGTATGGAAGTTGCAAATGAATTAGGCTGTGGTTTTTTCGAATCAGTTTATCAGGAAGCGCTTTCTATTGAATTTTCAGAAAAAGGGATTCCATTTGAAAAAGAAAAAGTACTGGATATTTATTACAAAGATCGCCTGTTAAATAAAAAATACATTGCTGATTTTGTTTGTTTTGATCAGGTAATTGTGGAACTCAAAGCAATTGAAACTTTTCATCCGGAACATACAGCTCAGGTATTAAATTATTTGAAAGCAACTGGAAAAAAAGTTGGATTACTAATCAATTTTGGGAATCCAAAACTGCAGTACAAACGAATCATTCTTTGATTTGTGTTTATTTGTGATTATCTGTGGATAAAAATATAGGAATATGAAAAAGAACTCGAAAATATATGTCGCAGGGCATCGTGGACTGGTTGGTTCGGCCCTTTGGAAAAACCTTCAATCGAAAGGATATAATAACCTTCTGGGAAGAACAATTGAAGAATTAAACCTGATGGATCCGATGGCAGTCAATGCCTTCTTTGAACAGGAAAAACCTGAATATGTAATCCTGGCAGCAGCAAAAGTAGGTGGTATTGTGGCCAACAACACCTATCGTGGCCAATTCATTTACGAAAACCTGATGATCCAAAACAATGTGATTCATGCCGCCTATCTGAACCAGGTAAAAAAATTACTTTTTCTGGGCAGTACCTGCATTTATCCACGCGATGCACCTCAACCCATGCCTGAGGATTGTTTGCTGACCGATGTTCTTGAATATACCAACGAACCCTACGCCATCGCCAAAATTGCAGGCATTAAACTTTGTGAAAGTTACAACCTGCAATACGGCACCAATTTCATCTCGGTGATGCCCACTAATCTTTATGGGCCCAATGACAATTTTGATCTCGAAAAGTCTCATGTATTGCCTGCTATGGTCCGGAAAATGCATTTGGGCAAATGCCTGGAAGAAAACAATTGGGATGCAATTTGCGAAGATTTAAACAAACGCCCGATCGAAGGAATTTCAGGTGAAAATAAAAACGATGAAATCCTGAAAATACTCGCCAAATACGGATTGAATCCGATTCCTGACGTTTCGGTTGAACTTTGGGGAACCGGAGCTCCGTTTCGTGAATTTCTCTGGAGTGAAGAAATGGCCGATGCCTGTGTTTATTTGATGGAAAACATTGACTTCAAAGATGTAGATCCACGAAATCAGTCCAATTCAGTTGTAGCGGAAGTTCGGAATACGCACATTAACATCGGAACGGGAAAAGAAATTACAATCCGGGATCTTGCCAACCTGATCAAATCAAAAATCGGCTTTAAAGGCGAATTGGTTTTCAATTCCTCTAAACCGGACGGGACAATGCGTAAATTGACGAATCCTTCAAAATTACATGCATTGGGCTGGCATCACAAAATAGAAATAGATGAAGGGATTGAAAAAATGTATGACTGGTATTTAAATTCCTAATTTATTTGTTGGATTTGGTATGACAAAAAAAGTATTTGTTTCAGGATGTTATGATATGCTACATTCAGGTCATGTCGCATTTTTTCAGGAAGCTGCCTCACTTGGCGAATTGTACGTTGGCCTGGGATCAGATGAAACTGTTTTTAACCTGAAAGGCCGTAGAACAATCAATACGAACTCTGAAAGGTTATTCATGGTAAAGTCCATCCGCCATGTGCAGGACGCCTGGATAAATTCAGGTTCAGGATTGATGGATTTCGAAAAAGAAATCAGGCAGCTGAAACCCGACATCTTTTTCGTCAATGAAGATGGCTATACTCCTGATAAGCAATCCTTATGTCAGGAACTCGGAATTGAACTTCTGGTAAGCAAACGAGTTCCGGTTCCGGGATTACCGGCACGTTCAACCACGGCACTGCGCAGCGAATGCCGGATTCCGTTCAGACTCGATCTGGCGGGTGGTTGGCTCGACCAACCTTTCGTATCAGAGTTTTATCCAGGTCCGGTAATTACCATCTCCATTGAGCCTGATTTCGATTTTAACGATCGTTCAGGAATGTCAAGCAGCACCCGAAAAAAAGCCATTCAGCTCTGGCAGACCGATATTCCTGAAGGGGATACCGAACTGCTGGCCAAAACCCTGTTCAGTTTCGAAAATCCTCCGGGAACCAAATATATTTCCGGCTCTCAGGATTCCATTGGCATCGTATTTCCTGGAGTGAATAAACTGAATTATGAAAGCGGGCAATACTGGCCTTCGGAAATAACAAAATCAACCGATCGTGAATCACTTGAATTCATTGAGAAACATTTATGGTTCATTACACTCTCTCCGCGATTTTCTGATTTTGATGTACTTTCAGGAACAAACATTAGCCAATCGAACGCAAAAGCCCTGGCAGATGCTGCAGAAGAATGCTGGACTGCCATTCAGGATAAAGATTCAATTGCTTTTGGGCAGGCATTCAGAAAAAGTTTCGAAGCTCAGATCGCGATGTTTCCACACATGGTAAATCATTCAATCCTTCAGCAAATTGAAGAATACAGGCAATTAGCACTGGGTTGGAAACTAAGTGGAGCAGGTGGTGGGGGTTATTTGGTGCTGGTTTCGGAAAAACCTGTACCTAATGCCATTCAAATCCGGATCAGAAAGTAAACTATCCCGGATTGTTCAGTTTAAAACAATCCGCAAATCAGCAGAGTTAAAAGGCTATCTGATTGCATAAAAGCCGGAAATTGTACTTTCGAAAGTACAATTTCCGGCTTTTATTTTTCATTCCTACATTTCTACAACAATACCCAAACTTCCCGTAAATAAACTTTTACTTTCAGGTGCAATTACCCCACTCTCATTGCTTTTCCACCAGGTATTGGAGTAACCAAAACTTCCCACCAGACGGTAATAATTCAGCAATCCTGATTTTCGCATTTTCCAGTCAAATTTAAATTCTGTCATTGCCGTCCAGTCATAGATGCCGTCCTTGGTGAAGTTTAAAAGCGGATATTCATAAATATCATTATCCGGACCTTCCAGCTGATGCCGGTATACATCGCCGTAAATCTGATAAATGTTCGAACTGGCCAGATCGTTGGTGCCGTGAATAATCAATCGGTTTTCGAGCGATAAAGTCAGATCTTTTACCGCAATATTTTCCAGTTTCCAGTTAATTTCTCCTGAATTCGGCGGAAGATAAAATCCAAGATTAAATTCATCGTGTGTGTAAGTCATGTCCAATGGGCGGTCGCTTCCGAAAGTATTAAAATCAGTTTCAGGATAATGAGTATATACAAATGGAGTTAGCCTTGTATATTTTAACGTTGAAGTTGTTCCGGGAATCATTCCGGAGATTAAATTTGTTTTCCAGCCCAATTGCCAGGCATACCGGTTTCGTGGCATTTTCAGCAGACTTCTGCCTTTGGTAAAACTAAATTCATCTACAAAAAATCCCAGCCAGGTTTTTCCGATTACAGGGATTTGAGTCGCAACATCGAAATACAAAGTCAGATTATCGTGATCACCCACATCAATTTGCGTAAAATGTGGCAAAACAAAAGGCATTAGATAGGCTATTTCCAGACGTTTCGACCATACATTTCCGCCACCACCTGAAATCTGCAGCCAATTGGTCGGCATGATTTCCAGTAAATGATAAGTAAAGTTCTTCTGAACCTGTCCCAGATCGTATCCGTAAATATCTCTCCGGTAATTGGAACGCTGATTAGCATAGGAAAACAACGAACCAGTCAGGTATGAATAACGAATCCATTTTGCAGGATGAATCTTCAGTTCAATTCCAGGAAATCTTCGTGCAGTGTTCGAAAGTACCAGATTGCCCTGTTCATGTCCCCATGCCCGGCGTTGATTATTCAGACTAAATTGCACCAATCCATTCAGCCACGAACCATTTACTTCGGTGTGGTAAATCATTCCTGCAGTTAGATTGTCCTTAACCGGCCCACCTTCACCTGAACTTGCATCGGCTTTTACATGCGCCCACATTGTTTCGAAGTTAAACTGATAGGGCAAATACGAATATCCAATTGCTTCGTTTGGAAAGACAACTTTGGAGTTTTTGGTATACGATTGATAAAACAGATCAGGAGTTAAACGCTCAACGGCCAAACCCATCGCTGCAGTATAGGTGATATGTTCGCCTAAATCTCCCGAAAGATAGGGTTCGCCAATCAGGCTGGCCGACCAGGTACCATGATCGCCCATCCCGTTCCGAACTGAGGTTTCGGCACTGAACCCACCTAAAGTATACGTGTTTTTTTCTTCCTTCTGAATGATGGCAAGTCCATTGGTATTGTTGGTAATATCCGATAGGTATTCCGCAATCCGGTTTCTCTCCCATTCTTTCAAATGCTCAATTTCCAATAGCCTGACCAGCAATTCTGCAATATATTCTTTTGTATACGGTTTGGCCATCGGTAAAAATCCGGTTAAACCCTTGGCTTCAAAGTAATCAATCAACTGGTAAACCGTATTGGCTAATGGAATAATTTTATGCTTTAATCTGAGGTTTTTAATGTCCTTTACGTCCGGCGATGGAGTTTTCCTGAAAGAATTATTTTCAGCAGCAATTGTTTTTTTTGAATTTTTCTTCAATTTTCCTGAACCCAATGCCATTTCAGGTGAACTCACTTCTGCTGAATTATTGAAACTTAAATCAGAGAACATAGAGCCTGAATCAGCATTAATCGACTGAGCACTAACATATCCTGTAATAAATAAGATACAAAGAGAAACTGTGAAACGAGATATTTTACGATTCATACCGACATTTTAAAAATGAATGCTAAAGATAAATAAATTGATTAACAAAAGATTGAGACTTTCGTCATCAACAATTTAACCAGCTGTTCTTTTTATCAGCTTAACATATCTACTTGAATTTTCGAATTCTGTTCATAACTTTGCGGCCTTAAAAAAGATAGTCCATAATACGTTGAAGTATAGTGCGGTGAGAAATAACTTGTTGATATTTACAATTTTAATTCTGCCTTCTTTGGTTTCTGCTCAGATGCCAAAGCTTAAAAGTACCTCCTGGCGGGACAATTGGAAATTCGAATTCATGACCGGTGTCGGAACTTTGTTTTCAGAAGTACCTGAAAAATATCTTGACCGGATTAATAACGTCAATATCCCCACTTTAAAACCTGGACCAACAGCTATATTTTCAGTCAAAAAAGGATTAACCTCACATCTTGAGATGGGTTACCAATTAGATTTTATGCGTATTGCCGGTGATGTAAACCAGGAAGAAGTGAACTATCATGTATTAACTCAAACGATGGGCAATAGCTTTATCTTAAAATACAATCTGAAACCAACCAACGAATTCCGTCCCAGATACAATTATTACATTTTTTATCGTATTGGAGCCATTTCATTAAAGAATAATCCGACAGAAAGGCGCTCTGACGGAAGTTTGGCTCCAAACATCATTTCAGCAAGTGATAATAGTTTTATAAAAAACGTAGCCATTGTAACCGGAATAGGAATTGGGGTGAATTACCAGTTATCTTCAAACTTAAGCCTGATAGGTACAGTTGATTTAAACAGAAGCGCTGATGTGGTTGATGATATCTATAAACCGTATAAAATATTCTACAATTCAGAAAACACCGTAAATAGTTTCACCTCAGTAGCATTAGGATTGAGTTATGCCATTAATATTTCAGAGAAAAAAAGATCCACCTTTTTTAACTCGAACAGTGAAACTGACAAACGACTGAAACAAGTACGAATAAAACGGAAGAAAGGGCACAAGTCTACAGCAAACCTGCCGGTCTGGTACAATCACAATCGGTGAAAATAATCTGATAGATTTGCTTAGAACAGGTATTTGATCAATACAAAGCCACCAATCAAACATACTGTAAATCCAAGGGCCAGCCAATTGAAATATTTATCGATGAAACTTTTAATCCCCGGACCATATTTCCAGATCAACCAGGCAACTAAAAAGAACCGTGCACTCCGGCTGATTGCTGAGGCGATTAAAAACATCATGAAATTTACCTGAAATACACCCGCCGTGATGGTAAATACCTTGTATGGTATTGGCGTAAATCCAGCTGTAAATATTACCCAGAAATTCCACTGGTCAAATAATGCCTGAATCCGTTCATACATGTGAACCGTAAAACCCGGAATATGGTGAAAGAAGAAATTTGCGAATCCGGTAAATTCTCCGGTTGAAGCAATCCAGGCATAATGCCCAAGCGCATAGCCAACCATTGCACCAAAGACCGACCCGAGGGAACAGTTCAATGCAAAGCGAAATGCCTTTGTTGAACTTCCCAATGCCAGCGCAATCAGTAAAACATCAGGCGGAATCGGAAAGAATACCGACTCGATGAACGCAAATATAAAAAGTGCAATTGGACCTGAAGGTGATTCTGCGAATCCCAACACCCAATCATATAAACGCTTAGCCCAATTCATATTTAATATTTTCAAGTTTAAACTTTTTCAATTTGAATTTGCGAAAGATAGCAAGAATCAAACATTGTTTCAATCCTAAAAACGTAATTAGTGTATTAATTTTACATCAGGAAAATTCAACCCCAAAACTCTAATTCAACAAGAAAATCAGACACTGATCAATTCGTTCTGGCACATTCTCCCCAATCAGGGATAGTTTATTCACTACCTAATTGTTAATTCAGGTTAAGCACCAATCCAATCTGTATAAATTCTATAGAAAAAACCATACTTTTGTGCCACAAAAATGCTCATTATTTAAAACGAATCTAAATTATGGCCACAAATAAAAAAGCGCTTCTCATGATTCTCGATGGTTGGGGAATCGGTGATGGTTCATCAAGAGATATTATTGCAACTGCTCCAACCCCATTCATGGATTACCTGAATGCTAATTACCCGCACTCACAACTGCTTACCTGCGGTGAACACGTTGGATTACCCGACGGACAGATGGGTAACTCGGAAGTAGGTCACCTGAACATCGGTGCCGGACGTGTAATTTATCAGGATATGGTGAAAATTACCAAGTCAATTCGTGATAAATCGTTATGGAATGAACCTCAGATTGTTAAAGCATTCACTTATGCGAAAGAAAACAATAAAAATGTTCATCTGATCGGATTGATCGGTCCCGGAGGAGTTCATGCCCTTAGTTCTCACATGGTTGCCCTTTGCCAGATTGGTACCGATTTTGGATTAAAAAACACCTTTATTCACGGATTAACCGACGGTCGTGATACAGATCCCCGTTCAGGACTGGGCTTTCTGGAAGAAGACCTGAAAAACCTTGAAGGAACCAACGGAAAATTTGCTTCCCTGATTGGCCGGTATTTTGGAATGGATCGCGACAAAAATTACGATCGTCTAAAACTGGCATACGATTTATATACTGAAGGAAAAGGAACCGCTTCAACAGATATCCTGAAATCGGTTAAAGAATCTTATGATGCCGGAGTAACCGACGAATTCCTGCAACCAATTGTTATGGTTGATGAAGATGGGAAACCAGTGGCTACCATTCAGAACGACGATGTGGTGATCTGTTTTAACTTCCGGACCGACCGTTTACGTCAGACAACCATCGCCTTCACCCAGCAGGACCTTCCTGAATTCGGGATGAAAACCATGCCGTTGCAATGGTTTACCATGACCAATTACAAATCGGATTTCAAAAACGTAAATGTTATTTTCGACAAACCGAATTTAGACAATACCTTAGGTGAGATTATTTCGAAAGCAGGAAAAAAACAAATCCGTATTGCTGAAACCGAAAAATATGCCCACGTTACTTTCTTTTTTAGCGGTGGCCGTGAGGCTGAGTTCGAAGGCGAAAAAAGACTAATGGCCCAATCACCGAAAGTACCAACTTACGATTTTCAGCCCGAAATGTCGGCACCTGTAGTTCGTGATTTGATTGTACCTGAATTGCTTGCCCAATCGGCCGATTTTGTTTGTTTGAATTTCGCAAACGGCGATATGGTTGGCCACACCGGAGTTTACGAAGCCATTTCGAAAGCGGTAACAGCCGTTGATGCCTGTGCAAAAGATGTGGTTGAAGCTGCCCAGAAAAGCGGTTACGAGATTCTGATCATTGCCGATCACGGAAATGCTGACAATGCGGTAAACGAAGATGGTTCGGCCAACACGGCACATTCATTAAATCCGGTTCCATGCATTTACATTTCAGAAAACAAGAATGTAAAAATCAACAACGGTATTTTAGCCGATGTTGCTCCAACATTGCTTTCGATCATGGGAATGGAAATTCCTTCGGAAATGACCGGTAAAGTATTAATTGAAAAATAAGGAAATTACTCATATTCAAAACCTGACAGATTGGTCAATCTGCCAGGTTTTTTTTTACATTTTGCTATGCTTGAAATAGGACGCACCATTGTCAGTTTAGATATTCTGGAGAAAAAATTCCTTTGCGATTTGCTCAAATGCAAGGGAGCCTGCTGTGTTGAAGGCGATTCGGGTGCACCTGTCACTCCGGAAGAAGTAAAAGAAATTCAGGCTGCATATCCCGAAATAGAATCCTATCTTCCGAAGGAACACCGGGATGAAATTCAAAAAGTTGGCTTTGCGGTCGTCGATTTAGATGGCGATTTGGTAACCCCGCTGATCAACAACCGGCAGTGCGTTTACACCATCGAGGAAAAAGGTATTTTAAAATGTGGCATCGAAAAAGCTTTTCTGGAAGGAAAAATCGCCTTCAGAAAACCGGTTTCCTGTCATCTGTTTCCAATCAGGATTACTGAATACAAGCGATTTGATGCAGTAAATTATCAGCAAATCGAAATTTGTAAACCAGGACGCCAATGTGGCAAAAGCGAAAACCTTCCTTTGTATGTTTTCCTGAAAGAACCATTAATCCGCAAATACGGCGAAGAATGGTACGAACAACTTTCATACGCAGCGGATAATTATCCTGTAAAATAATACTCCGGGAGATAGCCTGAATAAATTCGCTCAGGCAACTATTTCGATTCGGTTTTTTTCGGGATCATAAAATGCACTTTCATAATATCCGTCACCAGTCATCCGGCCAGGGCTGATGATCTCAAAACCATCCGACCGGAGAGATTCGGTAATCTGGTCAACCTTTTCGCGTGAGCCAACTTTAAAGGCGAAATGAGCAATTCCAAAGTAATGTTTATGGTAGTCGTTTTTATTTCCGGCAACGGCTGGCATTTCCATTAATTCGAGCCTGCAATCACTTCCGAATGTAAGGAAATATGATCTGAACTCTTTGGAATGATTATAATAACAAGAACCGGAAACCGCATCAAAATAATGGGTGTAAAAATTCCGCATTCCTTCCAGGTCGCGGGTCCAAATAGCCAGGTGTTCAATTTTCATAACTGAAGTATTTGAAGTTGGTTTGTAATATCATCGTTTTGCCTCCCATTCATCAAAAAACTGCTGCAGATAATCCTCCATAAACCGGTGTCGTACTTTGGCAATTTCTTTGGCTGAACGGGTATTTAACCTTTCCTTTAACAGCAATAACTTTTCGTAAAAATGATTGATGGTCGGATCGGTACTTTTTTTATATACCTCGAAGTCTTCATGAATGACCGGGGGAACCGACGGATCGTAAATCAACCGGTTTTTATTTCCGCCATAGGCAAATGTCCGGGCAATTCCAATCGCTCCAATGGCATCGAGCCGGTCAGCATCCTGAACAACAGCAGATTCGAGTGAACTGACAGGAGTATCAGTTCCGGCACCTTTATAAGAAACCTCGTCAATAATCCGTAAAATCTTAGATGAATAATCTTCACTGACTTCCATTTTGGCAAGCCATTTTGACGATCTCGAAACAGCAGAATTTTTCGGACCATTTAGTTTCCAGTCATCCAGATCGTGAAGCAAAGCTGCAAGTTCGATTACAAATAAATCTCCCCCCTCCTGCTCTCCAAGGCGAACAGCCATCTTTCGTACCCGATCAACATGAAACCAATCGTGCCCACTGCCCTCTTTTCCAAATTCGGCAGCAATAAAATCTACGGTGCGGTCTAAAATATTCTGTGTTTCCATTACCTTTCAAATTTATGCTATTTCACGGCTGTTTCTGAAAATTTCTGATGATTTCTTTTATTGCATGTCGAAAATTTAAGAATACACTAAATCCGGATTAAATAGAAATTTTTCCGTTTTTTCATATTATGATCTTATTTTCCTGAATATAAACCGGAATAAAATCAAAAAAGATTCAAAATTTAGCCGGCAAAACAAAGAATTAAGGATACTTTTCAACGTTTCCAATTAAATTCCTACGGATATCTCTTTTCAGAAACAATGAAATATATACTTTTGAATAATTCGAAAGAATCAGTAAAGGATTAACAAGCATAAAAAAGAATAATGAGCAATCAATCAGAGATTTTTACTCTTCCAGCCATGTTGCAGGCCAGTTTTAGGGATTTCAGAAATAATCAGTCACTGGTTTTTTCGGGAATGGAAAACCGGACTTATGCACAACTTGAAACAGAAGTAAAAAAAACAGCCCTTCTTCTTCAACATTCAGGAATTAAAAAAGATGATAAGGTTGCAATCTTAAGTTTGAACATGCCACAATGGGGAATTGCCTCCTTTGCGATCAATGTGATAGGTGCCGTTGTTGTCCCGATTCTTCCTGATTTTCATCCAAACGAGATTAAAAATATTCTTGAACATGCTGATGTTACGGCAATATTTGTTTCTGAAACCTTGCGCTCAAAACTGGATAAATCAACTCAGTTAAAAGTTATTTACATCGAAGAATTTACGGTAATTTCTGCAATAGAACAGCAAAAATGGAACGATTTCGATGAAAGTAAATTCGAATACGAAAACATTGAGGAGAACGATCTGGCTTCTATTATTTACACTTCGGGAACAACCGGCAAATCAAAAGGGGTCATGTTATCGCATAAAAATATTGTCTGGACTGCCCGCCAATGCAGCCTGATTCAGAAAATCATTCCCGGCGACCGCTTTCTTTCTGTTTTACCACTTTCGCATACTTTCGAAAACACCATCGGATTTATACTTCCGATAAAATACGGAGCTTCAGTGCATTACCTGCAAAAGCCGCCTGTGGCACCGGTCTTGCTTGCCGCCTTAAAACAAGTCAGGCCAACCATCATGCTGGTTGTTCCGCTCATTGTGGAGAAAATATATAAAACAAAGATTTTACCTGAAATAAATGGCAAATTCATCACACGAAACCTGTATAAAATTCCTGTTTTCAGGAAAATTCTGAATCGTGTTGCAGGTAAAAAATTATACAAAACTTTTGGGGGTGAACTCAAATTTTTAGGTGTTGGCGGTGCCAAGCTCGACGACAATGTCGAACGCTTTCTGATGGAAGGAGGATTACCACTGGCCATCGGGTATGGCATGACAGAATCGTCGCCTTTACTTGCCGGGGCCGGAGTTGGAAAGACAAAATGGCTGTCAACCGGAACGGCAATGCAGGGCGTGCAATTACGGATTTCGGGCGCCGACCCGGTAACTAAACAAGGTGAAATTCAGGCAAAAGGCGATAATGTCATGCTGGGATATTACAAGGAACCGCAAATTACCCGGGAAACCATTACCGACGATGGCTGGCTGAAAACAGGAGATCTGGGTTACTTTGATCAGGCTGGAAACCTTTACATCAAAGGCCGGATAAAGAACATGATTATTGGGGCAAGCGGCGAAAACATTTATCCTGAAGAAATCGAATCTGTGATCAACCGGATGGAATTCGTTCTGGAATCGTTGGTTGTGCAGCAAAAAGGCCGGCTGGTCGCCATGGTTCACTTGAATATGGAGGAACTTGAGAAAAAATTTAACGATCTTAAGTCGGAAACGGTTTCGTTTGTGAATATCAAAACAGACGAAATTCTGAAAGAAATTCAACGTAAAGTGAATGAAGAAATGAACAAATTCTCACAGATACAGGGAATCGTTTTACAACCAATCCCATTCGAAAAGACTCCAACACAAAAGATCAAACGATTCTTGTATTATGCATAAGTTGATTTTTGCTTTTCTGACTCATGAATGATAAATCAGGAAAAAGTCAAGAAAAAAATTTATACTTCGTATCAATCAAAACCGACAGACAGATGTTATTTAAGAATTGTGCTATTCAATTTTATGATTTAGATTGCAATGCTTAAAGTATAATCAACGAATGTTATATTTTCGAAAAAAATCAGAAAGGATTATGTTGGTAAAACTTTAATTCATTAATTTTAAGATATCTTAATACAAAACTACTATGCTCCCTTTCGAAGATAATGTTGACAACTTATCCGGATATATTATAATCAATGAAGATTTTCAAATCGAAGAATGTGTCGGACCGATGGATCAGATACTTCATTGCACGATAGATACAGATACCGATTTTCATAAATTAATTCAGAATCAAAAGAAAAATTTCAGGTTTCTTTTCGAGAACGAAGTTATCCCAAATATCAAGACACATAAAATCGCCCATCTGAATTACGGGAAAAAGAACAGCACCATTTCCATCTCGATAACACCTTTAAGCTCGGGTAAAACGATACTAAGTTTTAACGAATCGAATCAACCTGACAAGCAGAATCTACAATTACTGCACGAAAAGCTTAAGGAGATTCTGATCCGTTTTGATGCTGATATGAAGGTGGTTTATGTTTCGAAAAATTACAGTGCAAAAATGGGTCGTAAAATTTCCGACATTTCAGGAAAAACAATCTATGACAGCGAATTATTCGGCGAAAACACCAACACCATATCAGAACATGTTGCAAAAGTTTTCCTGAATCAGAAACAAAAAGACCTTGACATCCTGCTTCAAAAAGAAGATAAACGAATTTGGTACAATTTGCTTTTGATACCTGAAACCGATCCGGTTAGCCAACATCAAACAGTTTTACTGATTCTGAAAAACATAAACCGATTCAAGATTATTGAAGAAAAGTTGTTCGAAAGCGAACAGCGCTATCAAATGGCCAGTGAAGCTGCCGATCTTGGAATCTGGGATTACATCGTAGGAACCGATAAAACGTTCTATTCCAGAAGATGGAAATCGATACTCGGCTATTATCCTGACGAAATTGAAGACAAGTTTTCGGTCTGGGAAGATCTGTTACATCCTGAAGATAAAGACAGAGCACTGTTAACCCTCAAGAATTTTATTGAAAGTAATCTTCGAGTTTATGAATCAGAATTTAGATTAAAGCATAAAAATGGGTATTATGTCTGGATAAAAAGCCGGGCAACTGCACTGCGCGACGAAAACGGAAAAGCCATCCGGATGTTTGGAACACACCGCGATATCACTGAAGAAAAGAAATCGGAAAGCGAGTTTAAGAAACTTCATCAGGCCATTTTGCAAAGCCCTATTTCAGTAATTATTACCAATGCACAGGGTTATATCGAATTCTTTAATCCTGCATTCTGCAAAATAACAGGTTGGAACGACCAGGAAATAATCGGTAAAAAACCCAGCATTCTGAAATCGAATTATCATCCGGCCAATTATTACGATAAACTTTGGAAAACAATTAGTTCAGGAAATGAATGGCAGGGTGAATTTAAAAACAAAAAGAAAAACGGTGAATATTACTGGGAACTGGCAAGCATTTCACCTATCCGGAATAGTTTTGGAACAATTACACATTATGTAAAAATTTCAGAAAACATTTCCTACCTGAAAAAAATTGAAAATGATCTGAAGAAAGCCAAACAAGATGCTGAAGTGGCAAACAATTATAAAAACCATTTTCTGGCAAATATGAGCCATGAGATTCGTACACCAATCAATACGATTATTGGATTTAGCGAACTCATAAAAAATGAAAATCTCACCAGCGAGAAACGTAATAAATTTTCGGATATTATTGAAGAAAACAGTCAGGCTCTGTTACGACTGATCGACGACATTATTGATGTTGCTAAAATCGAAGCCAATGAACTTAAAATTAAAAAAGAAGCCTGCTCGCTTGATGATTTATTTTCTGAACTTGAAACCATCTACACCAACTATTTAAAAAGAAAACAAAAATCAAACCTTGAACTTATTGTTCAAATTCCGGAAGAATCGCATCACGATGTCATTTTCACCGATCCTTACCGGCTAAAACAAATATTCAACAACTTGTTTCTAAATGCATTAAAACACACAGATTCAGGCCATATCGAAATTGGGTACACCATCGTTAACGACAATAAACTTCGCTTTTTCGTGGCTGATACAGGCTCCGGAATTCCTGCTTCACGCCTGAAGAATATTTTTAAACGCTTTCAATTTGCCGACGACCAAAGTGCCGCTGAGACACATGGTTCAGGGATCGGACTTTCGATAAGCAAAGATTTGGCACTTCTATTGGGTGGAGACATCAATGTAAAATCGGTTGTGGATGAAGGCAGTATATTTTACCTAACCCTTCCGTATGATAAAATAAAGATTCCTTTGGTGCGGTCTGCAACCAAAACGCCCCCTCAAACCCGGTATAATTTCAGCGATTTTACCATTATGATTGCAGAAGACACACCTTATAACTACGAATATCTGTTCAGTATTCTTCAAAAAACCGGAGCAAAACTGGTGTGGGCCAAAGATGGCATCGATGTTCTTAAAATGTACAACAGCTCCAAGATCGATTTGATTTTGATGGACATTCAACTGCCTGAAATTAATGGCTTTGAAGCAACTATACAAATCAGGAAGTCTGACACCGAAATTCCGATCATTGCCCAAACAGCCTATGCCATGGCTGAAGACCGGCAAAAATGTCTCGATTCAGGATGCAACGATGTTTTGGTTAAACCCATACGCATGGATGAAGTATTAACCACCGTTGCCAGGTATCTGAACAAATAAATTGAATATCCGGAAATTTTACCCAAGTCATTCCATGGTCATTTAGTTACTATGACACGATAAATGACCATCGAATGGCTATTAAATGGTCACTTTTAGCTGACAAGAGGCAGGATTTAGGTAGATACCCGGACTCTCATTTTAAATAAAAAGTCAAAAAAGTCCTGATCATTCCATTTATTTGATTCCTCTGATTAAATTTGAAGCTAATTAAATGGGTTATGCAGATTGACAGGTATCCTTCGAGGTTATTGGAAAATGCGGTAAATGAGTTTTCGAAACTCCCGGGAATTGGGCGCAAATCCGCACTTCGCCTTGTTTTACATTTATTGAAACAAGATGTTCAGGAGGTTGAGATTTTTGCCAACAGCCTGATTCAGCTTCGTTCAGAAATAAAACACTGTCAGGTTTGTCACAACATTTCCGATACCGAAATTTGCAGCATCTGTTCCAATCCTTCACGTGTTCCTTCGATAATTTGCGTGGTCGAAAACATTCGCGATGTCATGTCGATTGAAAATACACACCAATTTAACGGATTGTATCATGTCCTGGGCGGAATTATTTCGCCGATGGATGGGATCGGGCCTTCGGATCTCGAAATCGAATCGCTGGTAAAACGGGTCAGCGATGGTTCTGTGTCTGAAATCATTCTCGCGCTTAGCACAACCATGGAGGGCGACACCACCAATTTCTTTATTTATAAGAAACTGAAAAACAGTGAGGTCAGGATATCGACTTTGGCCCGCGGTGTTTCAATTGGCGACGAACTGGAATATACCGATGAAGTTACTTTAGGCCGATCGATTGTCAACCGCATGAATTTTGAGGAATCAATTACCAGGTAAAAGCGTCAGTTACAGATAAAACAATAAAATTGCCCAACATCAGTTCTTTATAAATCAAAACTTTAAGACCGATACTAAATCAGCCTGAATGAAACTATCCATAATTATTGTCAATTACAATGTCAAATATTTTCTGGAACAATGTCTTCATGCCGCAAAAAAAGCAGCAGCGAAAGTCAGTTCCGAAATTATTGTTGTTGACAATGATTCGGTTGATGGATCGTGCCAGATGGTTGCCGAAAAATTTCCTGAGTTACAGTTGATCAGCAACAAAAAGAATGTTGGTTTTTCGAAGGCAAACAATCAGGCCATCCGAGTCGCAAAAGGCGAATACATTTTGCTTTTAAATCCCGACACAGTTGTCGAAGAAGACAGTTTTCTGAAGATTGTCAACTTTATGGACCAACATCCTGAAGCCGGTGGATTGGGCGTGAAAATGATCGATGGGAAAGGAAAATTTCTTCCGGAATCGAAACGCGGACTGCCAACTCCGGAAGTGGCTTTCTGGAAGATGTTTGGATTTTCGAAACTGTTTCCGCGCTCAAAACGATTTAGCCGGTACCATTTGGGCTACCTCGATAAAGATAAAATCCACGATGTTGACGTTCTGGCCGGTGCTTTTATGCTACTCCGGAATGAAACCCTGAAAAAAGTTGGTCTTCTGGACGAAGATTATTTTATGTACGGTGAAGACATCGACCTTTCGTACCGGATTACCCAGGGCGGATATAAAAACTATTATTTCCCCGAAACAACGATCATCCATTACAAAGGCGAAAGCACGAAAAAAGGAAGTATAAACTATGTTCGTGTGTTTTACAATGCCATGATCATTTTTGCAAAAAAACACTTTTCGAAAGGAAATGCCCGTCGATACGCCATTCTGATCAATCTGGCGATCTATTTCAGGGCATTGCTCACGCTGGCTGCACAATTCATCAAGGCGGTGTATTTGCCACTCTTTGATGCCTTGCTGATTTACCTGGGATTTTCGATCCTGCTTCCAAACTGGGAAGCCTACAAGTTCGAACTCGGGTATTATCCTCCGGAATATCTGCACATTGCAGTTCCAATCTATATTCTGATCTGGCTGACCAGCATCTGGCTCAACGGAGGTTACCGGAAAAACATTGAATTTGTCCGGATTTTTAAAGGTCTGGGCTGGGGTGTCCTCTCGATTCTCGTATTCTATTCTCTGATTGACGAAAGCATGCGGTATTCACGTGCCTTACTTTTACTGGGCTCCGTATGGGCTTTTGTTCTACTTCCAGCCTACCGGTATTTACTCTCGAAATTCAGTTTTTCAGGAATTGACCTCGAAATCGGGAAACAAAAAAGAATTGCCATTGTTGCCGGCGAAGCTGAATCGAAACGAATCGGAGAACTGATTTTAAGTTCAGGATTAAAAATTGAAACGGTCGGTTTTGTTGCTCCCGACAATTCTGCACATCAGGAATTCTTTCTGGGAAACATCAGCCAGCTTCAGGAAATCATCCGGATCAATAAAATCGACGAACTCATTTTTTCGTCCGAAGATATTCCTTCACAGGAGATTATACGAATCATGCTCGACCTGTTTAACCTGAATATCGACTATAAAATTGCACCACCCGAAAGCTTGTCGATCATCGGAAGCAATTCGATTTCGACTTCCGGAGATTTGTATATTGTACAAATTAATTCGATTGCCCGCGAAAACAATAAAAATAACAAAAAGGCATTCGACCTGATTGTTTCTCTCTCATTTCTTCTTTTGGCGCCATTTTCAATCTGGTTTCATCCATTCCGTTCGGCCTATCTTCGCAGCATTTTACAGGTTTTATCCGGAAGAAAAAGCTGGGTTGGTTATTGTTCCGGCGACCAGAATCATCTTCCGGCGATTAAAAAAGGGATTTTAACCACCGCGGCTCTTTTTCCTGAAAACATTCCGGATAAAAAGAAAGACGAACTGAACATCGTTTATGCAAAAAACTACAGGCTGATAAACGATTTTGAAATTCTGATGAAAGCCTGGAAAAACATTGGCAAAAATGACTGGCAGGAAACTTGAATATGGAAAAATAAGGTTCAGGGCCCTCGAGCCTGATGATCTTGATTTGCTTTTTGAATGGGAAAACGACGCGGAAATCTGGGAAGTGAGCAACACCTACGAACCTTTCTCGAAGTACATTCTGGCGAAATACATCAAGGAATCGCACCGCGATATTTTCGAAAGCAAGGAAGTCCGGATGATTATCGAAACACTCGACGGAAAAGCAGTCGGTACCGTCGATCTGTTCGATTTCGATCCTTTTCATTTACGCGCCGGAGTCGGAATTCTGATACACGATAAAAATGACCGGAGACTGGGTTATGCCACCGATGCCCTCAGTCTGCTCTGCCAGTATGCCAAAACTCACTTGCGCCTTCACCAGCTTTTTGCCAATATTGGTGAAGAAAATGAGTCCAGCATTCAACTTTTCAGGAACAACGGATTTGAACTTTGCGGAACAAAAAAAGACTGGCGAAATACGCTGAACGGCTGGAAATCGGAATTGATGTTTCAAAAAATCCTGTAAACTTGAACTAATTTTTCACCTGCCCCATTCAGGAAAATTGCGGTTTATTTCAGGAATAAACCGTAACAAACAAAAGTGGAATTCGTTAATCTTTTGGGTTAATTAAACACGAAAGATATGTCAATCCGATTGAAAACAGTTCTGCTGGCATTCCTCATTTCTGCAATTTCAACAACTTGTCAGTTACACAAACAGCTTGCAAAAGTCACCGCTCCCGAAATTGCTCCGGAAGACAGTACTGAATATGAATTAATTGTTCTCGAACCCGGATTTGATTCCTGGTATCTGCTCAAACCGGGGGCCGAACTTGATCGTGGCCTCGAATATTACCGGTACTGGAATAATCAGTACGTTCAGGAATGGAACAACAGTTCAGGTATTTCGCGACATTTTGGTACGCCAATCAATTACGATCCCAACGAAAACTACCCGGTTGAAATCGAGCACAAACTTTACTACTATTTTCTGTATGTCGAAGATGTTTTAAAAATTCCGATCCTGAAGAGAAGTTCAAGACCCGACAAATAATTGAAATTCTTTAGATCACCAGAATCCGGAGAATATTTAGAATCATTCCGGATTAGCAAAATTCAGTGCTCATTTGGAATAATCAGTTTAAATCGGCTGTACATTTGTGCCTTTCAAAAAAAAGGCTTGAAATGGAACCCATATTTCTACCAAAAACATGGAGCCTCTTCAAAAAAGGCTTATTATTTAAAAACCTCTCCAAGGATATTTTTGCCGGAATCATTGTTGGAATTGTTGCATTACCGCTGGCGATAGCATTTGCAGTGGCTTCCGGTGTTTCTCCTGAGAAAGGCATCATCACTGCCGTTGTAGCCGGTTTAATAATCTCGCTGGCCGGTGGTAGCCGTGTTCAGATTGGCGGACCAACCGGAGCATTCATCGTCATTGTTTACGGAATCGTACAAAAATACGGAATCGATGGTTTAATTATTTCCACCATCATGTCCGGAATTCTGCTGATTGCCTTTGGAGTCCTTCGCCTGGGTTCTATCCTGAAATTCTTCCCACATCCGCTCATTGTAGGATTTACCAGCGGTATTGCACTGGTCATCTTTTCCACTCAGATAAAAGATGCACTTGGACTTCCGATCGATAAACTACCAGCTGAATTCATTTCGAAATGGGAAGTTTATTTTGCCCAGATACAAAACTTCAACCTCTCTGCGGTTTTAATCACTGCAGGTACCATCCTGATTACCATTTTCTCCGGAAAACTGATTCCAAAGATTCCAGGTTCTTTTATCGCGATCATTTCCATGACTTTGTTGGTTATGATTTTCAAAATCCCTGTTAATACGATTGAAACCATCTTTGGATCGATCCCAAATAAAATCGAACTCACCTATCCTACTGTTCATTTCGACCAACTGGGCCAGTACATGCAACCGGCACTGACCATCGCGTTGCTGGGCGCCATCGAATCCCTGCTTTCGGCTGTTGTTGCCGACGGAATGATCAGCAGCAACCACCGCTCGAATACCGAACTGATAGCACAGGGAGTCGCGAATATTGTCACTCCTTTTTTCGGAGGAATACCGGCAACAGGCGCCATTGCACGTACAGCGACCAACATCAAAAACAATGGACGCACACCAATCGCCGGAATAATTCATGCCCTGACATTGTTACTGATCATGCTGTTTTT
The DNA here is from genome assembly GCA_049277435.1 of Prolixibacteraceae bacterium. Lineage (GTDB taxonomy): Bacteria > Bacteroidota > Bacteroidia > Bacteroidales > Prolixibacteraceae > Aquipluma. The sequence goes on along the minus strand of JBASYJ010000247.1, from coordinate 13,331 downwards.
TGGCAAATGGGCCGTCCTTATTCCAATGCCTTGTCTGGCCGGTATCCTGATCGTTGTCGCCTTCAACATGAGCGAAATGAAGTCATTTTTTTCACTTCTGAAAGGGCACAAATACGACATTTTTATCCTGCTAAGTACATTTATTTTAACTGTTTTTGTCGATCTGACGGTTGCCATCGAGGTTGGCGTCGTGCTGTCATCGCTGCTGTTTATGGAACGGATGTCGAAATTAAGCAAAGTGATCCCCATTGAAAACGAATCGGATACAATGGAAAACTATGCCGACATTCCAAAAGGAGTCGAAATTTTTGAAATCAGCGGCCCATTCTTTTTTGCTGCAGCCCGCCGTTACGAAGAAACGCTGAAAGACATCAGCAATACTTCAAAAATCATCATCATCCGCATGAGGCACGTTCCTTTTATCGACGGAACCGGTTTACGGAACCTGAAACAAACCATCAAGGACATGAAATCGCGGAGAATACAAATCGTTCTTTCCGGAGTACAACCCGAAGTGATGGAGGAAATTGAAAAAGGCGGGCTTCAAAGCATGATTGGAGCAGCCAATATTACAACCAACTTTGATCTGGCACTTGCACGGGCCGAACAAATCCTGAAAAAGACGGCCTGAAAATCAAATTATTTCAGCAAACTCCGGAAGATCCCGCAGGAAGGAATAAGTGCCATCTGCAAAATTGATCCTGCAGAAAAAATGTTCAAGGCCATTGCTGACAATCAGGAAATTTACCTTGAGCGACATGTTGTACCGGGCAATCTGATCGAAGGTTTGCTGGGAGATTTTTACTTCCGGAGCTTTAAATTCGGCTACCAAAACCGGATTTCCCTGTCGGTTAAACACGATCAAATCGGCGCGCTGAGGATTATCATTTACTTTCACCAGGGCTTCAACCGCAATCAATGAGGAGGAATATTTTTTTTCCTGAATAAGATACTGCACGAAATTTTGCCTCACCCATTCTTCCGGAGTTAACCGGACCAGTTTTTTTCGCAATTGATCGAAAACGAAAGGTTTCCCGTTCTGAAGTTTTATTTTAAATGAATATTCGGGCAAATTCAGTTTTTGCATGACGAAGCCAACAAAGTTTGTATTTTTGTATAATTTCCGGAGGTAAAAATAATATAAATTGTTCGGAGTGAACTAAAGTCCGAAATGCGAAGGTACTTCCAGATTGATAACTTTAGTAAACTTCAGGAATGACTAATTTGAGGCACTAATTATGAAGACAAAAGAAGAAATCGTAGCAAACTGGCTTCCCAGATATACCGGAAGACCTCTGGATCAATTTGGTGAACTTATTTTACTCACCAATTTTCATTTGTATGTGGATATGTTTGCCGAGATTTTTGATGTTCCGATTGTTGGAGAAGATAAAAATATGCCCAATGCCAGCGCCCAGGGAATTACGATCATCAATTTTGGCATGGGAAGTCCAAACGCTGCCACAATTATGGACCTGTTAAGTGCAATTCATCCCAAAGCAGTACTTTTTCTGGGTAAATGTGGTGGATTGAAACCAAAAAACAGACTTGGCGATTATATTTTACCCATTGCTGCTATCCGGAGTGAAGGTACCTCGAACGATTATTTACCACCTGAAATACCTGCCTTACCGGCATTTAATCTACAGCGCGCCGTTTCTACCGCCATCCGGAACCGCAAGCACGACTACTATACAGGGGTAGTTTTAACCACCAACAAACGTGTGTGGGAGTACGATGAGCGTTTTAAAAAATACCTCGAAAAATCGCGGGCAATGGCCATCGACATGGAAACGGCCACCATTTTTATTGTAGGTTTCGACAACCAGATTCCATCCGGAGCATTATTGCTTGTTTCCGATCAGCCAATGATTTCGACTGGTGTAAAAACCGAAGCCAGCGACAGGGTTGTAACCAATAACTTTGTAAAAGAGCATCTCGAAATTGGAATTGATGCCTTGCTCGAAATTAAAAACAACGGAGAATCGGTGAAACACCTAAAATTTTAAACGCACTTTTGTACTATGACATTTGAGGAGATTATCAGCAATCTGAAAAAAAAGATATACCATCCCATTTATTTCCTGATGGGAGAAGAAGCCTATTTCATCGATAAAATCAGCGATTACATTTCTGAAAATGTATTGACCGAAGCGGAAAAAGGATTTAACCAGACTATTTTATACGGGAAAGATCTTGAACCGCATGTGATTATTTCACATGCCCGCCGGTTTCCAATGATGGCCAATCATCAGGTGATTATTGTTCGTGAAGCCCAGAATATAAAGAAAATTGAAGAATTGGAAGCATACATGCAAAATCCGCTCAATTCGACCATCCTGGTAATCAATTACAAATACAAAACTCTCGACAAACGGAAGACGTTCACCAAACTGGTGAATCAGAAAGGATTGCTGTTCGAATCGAAAAAAATATACGACAATCAACTGCCAACCTGGATTGCTTCGTATCTCAAAATTCAGAATTACACCATTGCACCTCAGGCAACCGCAATGCTTGCCGAATACCTTGGAACCGACCTTGGCAAAGTTGCCAACGAACTCGATAAGCTGATTATTTCGTTACCCGCCGGAACTCAGATCACCCCTGATCACATTGAACGAAACATCGGAATCAGTAAGGAATTTAATGTTTTCGAACTACAAAATGCTTTGGGTGAGCGGGATTTATTGCGGGCTAACCGAATCATCAATTATTTTGGTGCCAATCCTTCCGGCAATCCGGTTCCAGTAGTTATTTCGGCTTTGTATTCATATTTCTCAAAAATCCTGAATTACCATTTTCTGGAAGATAAATCACAAAATAACGTTGCATCGGCACTTCAGGTCCATCCGTTTTTTGTAAAAACCTATGTTTCAGCTGCAAAAAATTACAACATCAAGAAACTGGTTGAAATCATCGCGATTCTGCGTGAATACGACATGAAATCGAAAGGATGGGGAAACGTATCAGCTACAACTGCTGATCTTCAGCGCGAAATGATTTACCGAATTTTACATTAATTCAATTTAGCATGACTATCATTCTTATCCTGATTACCGTTGCAATCTCCTATGCGGCATTCAAATCGCCAAAGCTGATGGACCAGCTTCAGTTTAACGCCAGCAAGATCATCCACAAAAATGAATACCATCGCCTGGTGACCCATGCATTTATTCATGCCAACTGGGAACATCTGTTTGTGAACATGATCGTTTTATTTTCGTTTGGGCAGGCCATCGAATCCTATTTCAAATACAACTTCGGGAACAACCAACTTCTATATTTTCTTTTGTTGTACTTTGGAGGCATCCTGGCTTCGAACATTTATGCGCTGATTAAACACCGGAATAATTACTTTTATAATTCGGTAGGCGCCTCAGGTGCTGTTTCATCCATACTTTTTGCTGCTATTTTCTTCGATCCGTGGAACAGCATTTATTTCTTTGGCATTTTACCAATTCCAGGAATTGTTTTTGCGGTATTGTACCTGGTTTATTCGTATCAGATGAGCCACAAACAAAAAGACAATGTTGCTCACGACGCACATTTTCTGGGAGCTTTGTACGGATTCATTTTTCCGGTTTTGCTCAATCCGCAATTATTCGAAACATTCCTGGATAAACTCTTCAGACTGATCGAATGATTAAGGCAATTATACTTGACCGGGACGGAGTAATAACCAATAACAGTAAACATTACTACATCTGGGAAAAGGAACAGCTACAATTTGTTGATGGTATTTACAACAACCTGAAACAATTAACACAGAGCGGATTTAAGTTATTTATCGTCAGCAATCAGGGGGGCATTTCGAAAGGATTGTATTCCAGAGAAGATATCCTGAACATTCATGATAAAATGAATTCGATTTTTGAAACGCGACAGGTGGAAATTACTGACATACTTTTTTGTCCGCATCATCCTGAAAACGAAAAATGTTTATGCCGAAAACCGGAATCGCTCATGCTCGAAAGAATAATTTCAAGATATGACCTGAATAAAACTGAATCCTATTTTATCGGAGACAGTGATTCGGACATGAAAGCTGCCAAAAAAGCCGGAATTCAAGGAATAAAAATTCCGGCAAATCAGGATATGTATCCATTTATTTCACATTTGACCAGATGAACTTTGGAAAATACACATTGGTTAACGGCACATTCATTCTAAGCGATGATTATCAGCTTTCCGGATTGGATCTAAAAGCCCTGAATTTTACTGAAAGATTTCGCTCAATCCGAACCCAATTGCCTTTCTTCAACGAAACACTCGAACTTATCCGGTACAAACTCGAACTTTACAATCAGACTTTTCCTGAATTTACAAACAACGATGGCGCCGAATTAAAAAGACAATTGGAACGCACCCTGGCCAAGAATAAACATTATTTAGGTGCCATACTTTATTTCACGATTAGATTCGCCGGAAACAAAATTCACTGGTCGGTTCAATCTGAGAAACTTTCAGAAACTGTTTTTGAACTAAATGACAAAGGATTATATATTTTCGCCTTCGAAGAAATTCAGAAACCGGTTTCTGCAATCTCAAATTTATCATTAGGTTCCGAAATATACTGGAACCTGGCAATTGCTCAACTCAAAGATCGGGTGGATGACCGAATTTTAATATTAAATCCTGAAAATCATGTCCTTGAAGTTCCGGAATCGAATATTTATACGATTAAGGGCAATTTAGTCAGCACTCCGCATATTTCTGATGGAGCCTATGCGGATATTAGTCAGCCCAAATTATTTGATGCCATCAACCGATTAAATTTAAAATTTTCAGACGAGACTCCCCTGACCATTGAAACTGTTCTGGAATCGGACGAAGTATTTATTATGAATGCGATTGAAGGAATTCGCTGGATTGTTGGATTCGAAGGAAAGCGTTATTTCAACACTACAACACGGAAAATAAATGATATGCTTAACAGGCAACTAGTTTAAGGAAGGATTTTCAGGGAAATTTTCCCACATTTTATATTTACCGCCCATTGCCTTAACCGATTCGGCCCACATCACATTTTCATCAATCGACATTAACTCTTCCTGGGAAACATCGGTAACCAGCCAGGAATTCTCGTTAATTTCTTCATCCAGCTGACCGGCTTCCCAACCCGAATACCCCAAAAAGAACCGGACCTGATGGCTATCAACAAGCCCAAGTTTGATTTGCATTTTTAAGGTTTCGAAATCACCTCCCCAATAAAGATTTTCTTTGATATGAACACTGTTTGGAATTACATTTCCCAAAGTATGAATAAAATAGATGGAATCGGTACCAACCGGACCGCCAATATGAATCTCCGCATCAAAATCAGGAAAATCAACAAATAAGTCTTCAACAGGGTAATCAACCTTTTTGTTGAGAATAAATCCAACAGCACCTTTTTCCTCGCAGGAAGCTAAAAGTATGATCGACCGATTAAAATAACTACCGGTCAGGAAAGGTTCAGCAATCAAAATATTCCCCTGTTTGGGAGCTACATGATTGGTTTCTATCCTGAATATGTTCGTATTTAATTTCATCGGTAAATCTTTATTCTTGAAATATAAGAAATATAAGACTTATTTCAAAGAAAATAAATCCATTAAAATCAATAACGTAACAATCTGTTAAAAAACAAGTTGTAGACTTTTGATTTGAATTTTCAAGAAAAAGTAGTAGGTAGAATTGGTCTGATAATGGCCAACAAAAAAGACGGATAAATCCTATTTATTCGTTTTCTTCAACGATTACAAAGATGTCCTCATCGGCCTTTTTCATTAGAAATTGCTCTCTGGCAAACTTTTCCAGATTCTCATCATTGGTTTGCAGTTCGTACAATTTTTGTTTATCCGATTCAATTTTGTGTTTATAGAAGTCAACCTGAGCTTCCAAAAGTGCAAGTTCCTCGAGATTCTTCTTGTGTTGCCGCAGATTATTTTCATCGAAAAACATGATCCAGATAACAAACGCCAGCAATGCAATCAGGTATTTATTTGTGATTGGTCTCAATATTCCGGGAACTAATCCTTTGGTTTCCATAAGAGTAATTTTTAACAAAAATAGCCTTTTCAATGACATAAAAAAAAGGAGATGAAATAATTCACCTCCTTCGAAAAAAAATATTATTTCTTATTCCTGATCGGGCAGGAAATTGGGATACATATAATTTTTAGGCGAAACAAAAGTTTCCTTTATTGTCCGGATAGACGTCCAGCGAAGGAAATTGAAAACTGATCCTGCTTTATCGTTTGTACCTGAACCGCGAGCTCCTCCAAATGGTTGCTGACCAACTACTGCACCAGTAGGTTTATCGTTGATATAAAAATTACCTGCAGCATTTTCAAGTCGTTTGGTCATTTTTTCAATGTTGTACCGATCCTGTGAAAAGATTCCTCCGGTTAATGCGTACATCGAAGTTCGATCCAGAATATCAAGTGTTTGATCCAAATCTTCGTCATCGTAAACATAAATGGTAAGTACTGGCCCAAATAATTCTTCAGTCATGGTGATATAATCAGGCCTTTTCGCCAGGATAACGGTAGGTTCAATAAAGTAACCAACTGTTTTATCACATTTCCCACCGAAAAGGACTTCAGCATCTGCATCTTTTCTTGCCCCTTCAATATAACCGGCCAGTTTATCGAACGATGACTCATCAATGACTGCATTGACAAAGTTTGTAAAATCTTCAGGAGGCCCCATTTTTACAGTTGAAAGTTCAATGCCGAGACGTTCACGAACATCGGCCCATATACTTTCGGGAACATAAGCACGTGAAGCAGCTGAACATTTCTGTCCCTGATATTCAAAAGCTCCGCGTACCATGGCAATGGCCAAAGCCTGAGTGTCGGCAGTCGGATCAGCAAAAATAAAGTCCTTGCCGCCTGTTTCGCCGACAATGCGGGGATATGATTTGTATTTCTGAATATTTTCACCGATGGTTTTCCACATTCCCTGGAAAACTCCGGTTGAACCGGTAAAATGAATTCCGCCAAAATCAGGTGATTTAAATATCACATCAGCAGCTGTTGGACCTCCAACATAAACCAGATTTATTACTCCGTCGGGCAAACCGGCTTCTCTTAAAACTTCCATAATAACCGCTGCGGAATAAACTGCAGTTTTTGAAGGTTTCCAGACTACAACATTTCCCATCATGGCTGGTGCCGCAGGCAAATTTCCGGCAATAGAAGTGAAATTAAAAGGAGTCAAAGCGAAAATAAATCCTTCCAGAGCTCTGAATTCATTGTAATTCCAGATTCCGGGTGCAGATTCAGGCTGCATTTTGTAAATATCGGTCATGCATCGAACGCCAAACCTGAAAAAGTCTGCCATTTCGCAGGCAGCGTCAATCTCGGCCTGGTAGGCATTTTTTGACTGCCCAAGCATGGTAGCAGCGTTAATCTTCGCACGGTAGGGTCCTGCAAATAATTCCGCAGCCTTCAGGAAGATTGCTGCACGGTGCTGCCAGGCCATAGTGTTCCATTGATCCCGTGCAATCATTGCCGTGTCGATTGCCATTTGAACATGAGACGCATCACCCTGATAATAATATCCAAGCGTATGATTAATATCGTGCGGTGGAGTAATTCTCACTCTGCGATCTGTTGTAATTTCCTTTCCACCAATGATCATCGGAAGTTCAAGTTCAACAGAACGAAGTTCACTGATCATTTTCTTTAATTCCATTCTCTCCGGTGAACCTGGCGCATAACTTTTTACAGGTTCATTAGTTGCCACCGGAATATTGAAAAATCCTTTCGACATAGCTTAATGAGTTATGTTATTTAACTTAATTTATAATGCAAATCAACTACTTAAAACAACCATCCGATATTTATCACTCGCATTTTTTTAGCCAGAACAACTGTTTTTACTTGTGTATAAATCAGAAATACAAAACTAGCTTATCCTTTCTGCTTAATTCCTAATAAAAATCACCTTTCATTTTTCGCCATAACAAGGCTTGAAAAGTGGATGGAAAGTAAATTTTACTATATTTATTGCCTCATTAAATCTGTATGCCGACGCCATTTCATGCTTAAAACAATATCTAACTCTGTCGCGAGTCGTTACCACCTTGAATCGTACAATGATATCACAAAGATCATTGTGCTTCATTTATTTATGCTTTTAGGCGTTGCCACAGGGATAGTTCTTTTTACACGCGACTTGTTCAGCTTCTCATCCGACGAATGTCTTCCGGGTGATATATCGATTTTGGTTATCTTTGGATTTGGACTATATTCTCTGGTCAATATACATATTGACTGGTCGGTAAAATCATTTTTTCTGATACCAATTGTTCCGTATTTCTTCTTTATTTCCAATTCATATGCAATTTATCCGAATCAACTTTCGCTTTCAAACACCTTATGGTTTTTAGTTCCTTTCTTTTTATTTTTTCTGATTTTCAGCACAAAAAAGAGGGACCTGACTATTTATTTTATTCTTTCGTTTCTAACCATCCTTTTACATTCATTCCTGGCAGGATTGTCGGGGATGTGGTTTGAACTTAACTGGCAATTAGAACAATCTATTTTCAATCCATTTATAACCCTTACCTTGTTTTATCTTGTTTCGCTGGTAATCGCCTGGAATTTTCAAAACACCATCGACAATTTAGTTGAACAAAAAGACAATACAGAACAGCTGGTCAATCAAACTGTCCGTAATCTTCCATTAGGCATGATGTTGTTTGAAATTGTGAAAGATGAATTTGAAACACCTTCTCATTTGATTGTACGAAGAACAAACGTGGCTTTCGAAAGGCAATTCAGGATAACATCACGGGAGATTAAAGGACAAAAAGCGGATGATGTTCTTCCCAAAATATTCAGGGAATCATTCGACTGGAACAAACAATTTTTAAAATCAAAAATGACCCGATTTGAGTTTCATCTCGATCGACTCAATAAATATTTTGAAGTTGATTCGTTCAAATTAAACGAAAATCAAATTGTATGTTTATTCAAGGATATTTCAGCAAAACAAAATAAAATCATCAACCTGGAAGAAAACAAAATCAGATACCAGGTTTTACTGGAGGCCATCCCAGATCTTTTCTTCATTATTGACAAAGAAGGAATTTATGTTGATTTTGTTTTCAAAGCAACGGAAGCTTTAAAAATTAAACCTGATGACATTATCGGGAATTCAATCTTCGAAGTTGGTTTTTCAGAAAAAATGGCCAACGCTATTTTCAAATGTATCAATGTTTGTATTGAAACAGATTCGATTGAAACTATCGAATATGCCCTGGAAGTTGAAGGAGTTTCAGCTATGTTTGAGATGCGCATCGCCCGTCTAAACGATCATTCTGTAATTTCGCTTGCCAGAGACATCAGCCAGCGGAAACTTGCTGAAATCAAGCTGGAGGAAGCCAAACAAAAAGCAGAGGAATCCGACCGGTTAAAAACAGCTTTTCTGGCAAATATTTCACATGAAATCCGAACACCAATGAATGCGATTATCGGATTTTCGAAAATGGTTGGTTCATCGGAATTTGATGATATTGAAAAGAAAAAATTTGTCGAAATTATCATCATGAACGGAAAAGTATTGTTAACCCTGATAAACGACATGATCAGCCTGTCGAAAATCGAAAGCAACACCCTCGTTCTGAAAAACATGCCCTGCAAGGTCAATGACATGATGGTCAATCTGTACAAAGATTATGGTTATGAACTGGAAGACCGGCAAAATATTAAACTGAAAATTCGATGTGAAAATACAAATCCAAAATTTTCAATAATCACCGATCCGGTTCTGTTATTGTCTGTCATGATAAAACTAATCGACAATGCAATCAAATTTACCGAACAGGGTGAAGTAGAGTTTGGATATCGGGTTAGCCAAAAAAATCATCTGGAATTCTTTGTTAATGATTCAGGAATTGGAATCGCAGAACGGGATCAGGAACGAATATTCGAGCGCTTCCATCAGCTAGACAACCGCACGACCCGAGCATACGAAGGAACCGGAATTGGCTTATCCATCGCACAACATTACGTCAGGCTACTGGGAGGAAACTTAAATGTAAAATCGAAATTAGGAAAGGGTTCGAGTTTTTCTTTTTCAATACCAAACCTGCTGGAACAAAACCCGCTAAAGATTATACGCTAATCAGCCCGGAAAAATAGATTTACTACTCCCTGTAAAATTGCAGTTCGTTAAACCCGAAAAAATTAATTCCTGACCGTTGAATTGAGTGTGACAAATCCAATCAACCGGTCGTAACGACTGGCCTGATCGCGGTAATAGGCAAAAATCTGGTATTCATTTTCTGTTATAAAGAAAGTGCCTTCAAGATTTTCAGCATCTGCCTTTTTCGAGCCTTCAGGAACATAAACATATTGATAATTGTAGTATCCTTGTTTTAACAGCAGCGTTAAATCATAACCAGCCAATCCATAATCCCAGGTCATTTCGTTCGATTTATTGGCATTCCAGCCAGTCAGTGCACCAAAAACATTAACGGTCCCGCCGGTCAGCTGACTGGGCAGGGACAGAAAAAAGTGAACGAATTCGTAATCGCATTCGGTATCAAAATCGGTTACCCGATCCTGGCTTTCGACGACAAAATTCCCATTCATTTCTTTATACTGACTGTATTTTTTATTGCGCCTGACAGCGTCAGGTAAAAGTGTTACATGATAATACGGACGGATAAATTTTATATTATCCACATTTTCACCATTATACCTGTTCGTGCGGATGTCGAAATATCGAAATTCATTTCCGCCCGGAAAAACATTCTCTTTACTGTAATCATAATCCAGCAGATTATTCTGAATAAAACTTGGTTTTAAGTTTGTAACCGCATTGTCCGATCTTCGGTTTTGCATCAGGACAACTTTTACATCTTCGCGAGGATTTAAAATTTTAATGTTTTCAGTATAAATTTTAAAATCCACCTCCTGATTCTCGCCGTTAAACGGATCAAATGTTGCTTTTTTTACCTGACCGGTTATTCGGGCCAGAGGTTCGACCACGTAAAACCGCTGGATCAAAACCAGATTTTCACGATTGTTATCTTCAAAAATAACCAAGGCATAATTTCCTGAAATTTTTAGCTTACAATCATCATTCGGAATACGAACCTGGTAATTGACATACTTTACGATGGTATTAAAACTCATGGCATAATCCTGAACCGGATTATCCGGGAATCCCGACAAATATTCATTTTGCTGCAGATATGATTCATTCCAGTCGGCATCGCAGTGAATAATCGTGTAGGAATAGTTTTTGGCATCCTCTGTCAGATCATCAAATTTCAGGACAAGCTGAACATCGCTTCCCAAATCAATAACAGGATTCGAAAGTTCATTTTTATCCCTGAACAACTGAACTGATTTTATTTCTTCACGATAAACTGAATTCTGATAATGAAACCGGTCAGCATTTTCGGAGGCCCATAAATTTAACGTTATGGTAATATTTAGGACAACAAAAAGAATTTTATTTTTAAACTCCATTTCAGGCAATTTTACTCGTAATCAGTTGGATTAACATTTTTTTAGAAGATTTGCGGTTTACCAACCGAAATATGAAACGAACTGGCGTTAATATTATTACAACAAACAATAAGTTTACAAACAAAGATTGTGAAAAGATTTTAAATTATTTACTTTTGCCAACCTAATTATTAACCATACGGGGGAATACAATGTCAAAGGTTATCAATTTAAAACGTGGACTAAATATCCGTTTAAAAGGGGATGCCGAAAAAAATCTTGGAACATCAATCGGAACTGACAAGGTTGCCCTTAAACCGACTGATTTTCATGGACTCGTACCTAAACTGCTGGTTAAGGCAGGACAAGAGGTAAAAGCCGGAGATCCGATTTTTTTCGATAAATACAATCCAGAAGTTATTGTTACATCGCCAACCAGCGGGCAGGTTTTAGAAATAAACCGTGGTGAACGCAGGAAAGTGCTCGAAGTTATCATTCAGGCTGACGGTAAAAACGAATCGATTGAATTCGGTTCATCCGATCCAAAAAAACTTTCGGCCGACGAAATTAAAAGTTTGCTCCTGAAAAGCGGATTGTGGGCATTTATCAAACAGCGTCCATACGGCACACTTGCCAAACCGGATTCCGCTCCAAAAAACATTTTTATCTCTGGATTTAATTCGGCTCCGCTTGCTCCTGATTATGAATTCCTATTCAAAGGACAGGAAGCTGCAATTCAGACAGGTATTGATGCCCTGGCCAGATTAACTGCAGGTAAAGTTTATCTCGGTATTCGTCCGGAACAATCGAATGGTGTTTTCGCCGGATTAAAAAACATTGAAATCAACCAGTTTTCAGGACCACACCCGGCAGGCAATGTTGGCATCCAGATTCACCAGATCAGTCCGATCAACAAAGGTGAAACAGTTTGGACCATCAATCCTCAGGCTTTGGTTTACATCGGAAAACTATTTCTGACCGGCAAACTTGATTTTTCAAAAATCATCGCGCTTACCGGTTCCGAAGTAAAAACTCCGGGATACATTAAAACCATCCATGGCGCAAATGTTGGCAATATCGTTAAAGGCGCAACGTTAAAAGCCGGAAACGAACGAATCATTTCAGGTGACGTTTTAACCGGCACCAAAGTTGACAGTGACGATTACCTTGGATTTTTTGATTCACAGATCACTGTGATTCCTGAAGGCGACGAATATGAATTTATGGGCTGGGCTAATCCAGGTTTTAATAAGTTTACCGCAGGCAAAACCTTCCTTTCCAAACTATTCCCCAAAAAATCATACGTATTGAATGCCAATCTTCACGGAGGTGAAAGAGCATTTGTACTTTCAGGAGAATATGAAAAATTTCTCCCGATGGATATACTTCCTGTTTATCTGCTGAAAGCTATTCTGGCCAATGATATTGACAAAATGGAACAGCTTGGCATTTACGAAATCATTGAAGAAGATCTTGCTTTATGCGAATATGCCTGTACTTCAAAAGTTAAAGTTCAGGACATTGTTCGCCAGGGAATTAATCTGATGGTAAAAGAGTTGGGGTAACCTTAAGCTGAAAAAATTTTTTACGTATGAAATTTATACAAAAATTCTTTGAAAATACGAAACCGCATGTACAGAAAGGAGCAAAATACCATTGGCTTCATTCTGTTCACGACGGGATGTTTACTTTGTTTTTCGTACAGAAAAACACTTCCAAAAGTGGAACCCACATTCACGATTTCATCGATCTGAAAAGAACGATGGGTATTGTTGTCCTTGCCTTGGTTCCTGCCTTATTAATGGGAATGTACAACACCGGATTCCAGCATTATGCCGCAGTTGGTGAGTTGGCTTCAACCACATTCATGCAAATGTT
>JBASYJ010000246.1:0-2110 GCA_049277435.1 Prolixibacteraceae bacterium | reverse complement strand
CAAAAACAAAAATTGTAACAGTTCGTCTCCAAAAACTCTCAAAGTTCTCTGAACATTATAGAGAAACTCTGAAATAGAAAGACAGATTTCTAAGAAAACAAGACGGGATTTACCGAATGCTTACATTGAAGTATTGATTTTTCAATTTAGAAGAATAAATTCAAATAAATGCCCCGTATCACCGAAAACCATATTGAACTTCTGGCCATCCAACGCCTCGAATCCTTGGGTTATCATTACTTGTATGGGCCAGACATAGCTCTCGATGGACATTCACCGGAAAGGGATTCATTTGAACAGGTTTTGTTAATCAATCGGTTGAAAACTGCCGTAAGAAAAATCAATCCTGGTATTCCATCAGATGCACAAATCAAAGCCATCAAGGAAATTCAGCGCATTGCCTCACCCGAATTACTGGCCAACAACGAAACTTTTCATCGTTTGCTTACCGAAGGTATTCCGGTTACCAAACGGGTTCAGGGAGACGACCGCGGCGACCGGGTTTGGCTCATCGATTTCAATAACCCACAGAACAACGAATTTCTGGTGGTCAATCAATTCACCATTGTTGAGAATCATCAGAATAAACGCCCGGATATCCTCTTGTTTGTGAATGGCATTCCATTAGTCGTCATCGAATTAAAAAATGCAGCTGACGAAAATGCCACCATGCATTCAGCATTCCGCCAAATAGAAACCTATAAAGCCATTATTCCAAGCCTGTTTACATACAATGGCTTCAATATCATTTCCGATGGTCTGGAGGCCAAAGCAGGTTCCTTATCTGCCGGATTTAGCCGTTATATGGCATGGAAAACCTCAGATGGAAAAACTGAAGCCTCGCATTTGGTTAGTCAGCTGGAAACCCTGATTCTTGGCATGTTGAATAAAGAAACCCTGATTGACCTCATTCGTCATTTCACTGTATTCGAGAAGATGAAAAAGGAGGATTCGAAAACCGGAATCACCACCATTTCAACAGTCAAAAAATTAGCCGCCTATCATCAATATTACGCCGTTAATCGTGCTGTCGAATCCACCATCCGCGCCACAGGTTTCCGTACAGACGTTGCACGCAACGTCTCCGATGTTAACGTAATTCAGGAATCCCCTGAATCATACGGCCTTCCGGGAATATCTAAACAACCCAGAGGCGACCGCAAAGGAGGAGTAGTCTGGCATACTCAGGGAAGCGGAAAATCGCTATCCATGGTATTCTATACCGGCAAAATCGTCTTGGCCCTGGATAATCCAACCATCCTCGTCATTACCGATCGAAACGATCTGGACGATCAATTGTTCGATACCTTCGCCGCTTCCAAACAATTGCTCCGGCAGGAACCCGTTCAGGCGGAAGACCGCAACCAGTTAAAAGATTTGTTGAAAGTGGCTTCCGGAGGAGTGGTATTTACAACCATTCAGAAATTTCAACCCCAGGAAGGAAATGTATATGAGCAACTGTCAGATCGTAAAAACATTGTAGTAATTGCCGATGAAGCTCACCGTACACAGTATGGTTTCAGTGCCAAAACCATAGATGCCAAAGATGATCAAGGAAATGTAGTTGGGAAAAAGATCGTATACGGGTTTGCTAAATACATGCGCGATGCATTGCCTAATGCAACTTACCTGGGCTTTACAGGCACTCCTATTGAAAACACCGACGTGAACACTCCGGCAGTTTTCGGCAACTATGTCGATATTTACGATATTGCCCAGGCTGTTGAAGATGGTGCAACCGTCCGGATCTATTATGAAAGTCGTTTGGCCAAGGTAAACCTAAGCGATGAAGGCAGGAAGCTGGTAGATGAACTTGACGATGAACTTGATCAGGAAGATTTAACCAGTACACAGAAAGCCAAGTCCAAATGGACACAACTGGAAGCCCTGGTTGGAAGTGAAAACCGGATCCGGAATATTGCCAAAGATATCGTTACTCATTTTGAGCAACGGCAGGAAGTATTTGCGGGCAAAGGTATGGTTGTTTCGATGAGCCGCAGGATTGCAGCCGAACTGTACCATGCAATTATTCAATTAAGACCGGAATGGCATTCAGACGATCTGAATAAAGGCGTCATCAAAGTGGTCATGACTTCTGCATCCTCAGATG
>JBASYJ010000245.1:0-47628 GCA_049277435.1 Prolixibacteraceae bacterium | reverse complement strand
GAGGGGCAGGATATACGGCAGGCGAATTAATCCGCATTATCCTGCATCATCCACAGGCAGAAATTGCTTTCGTGCAAAGCACCAGTAATGCTGGCAATTTGTTGTCGGACGTACATACTGATCTGTTGGGCGATACGGATATAAAATTTGTTTCCGAAACTGATTTTTCGATTGTTGATGTCGTATTCTTTTGCATGGGCCATGGCAAATCGAAAGAATTTTTACTAAAAAATTCAATTCCTGAAAAGGTTAAAATGATCGATTTAAGTCACGATTTCAGGCTAAAAAGGGAAGGAAATGATTTTGTTTATGGCTTGCCGGAATTAAACAGGGAACTGATTGCAAAATCGAATAAAATTGCGAATCCCGGCTGTTTTGCAACAGGCATTCAGTTGGCAATTTTGCCTTTGGCTGCTGCCGGATTGATCCAGGATGAATTGCATGTAAATGCCATTACCGGTTCAACCGGTGCCGGACAAGCTCCGAGTACAACTTCGCACTTTAGCTGGAGAAACAACAATATATCAGTTTATAAAGCATTTGAACATCAGCATCTGGGTGAAATCAGCGAAAGTCTGAAACAGTTGCAGCCAGGCTTGAATTCTGATATCAATTTTATTCCGGTTCGTGGAAATCATACCCGGGGTATTTTCGCCTCTGTCTACACCAAATTTGACGGTTCTATTGAAGAAGCGAAGAAACTTTATCAGGATTATTACGAAACTCATCCTTTTGTTTTTGTAAGTCAGACTAATCCGGACTTAAAACAAGTTGTGAATACCAACAAAGTCATCGTTTATCTTGAAAAACATGGCAACAAGCTGATGATTCTCTCGGTAAGTGATAATTTAATAAAAGGAGCTTCCGGTCAGGCAGTTCAGAATATGAACCTGATTTTTGGAATCGAAGAAACATCCGGATTGGGATTGAAAGCTGTGGCATTTTAAATTAATCGTTGCAAATTACAGGTTCCGGGTTACGTGTAAATCCCATACCCACAACTCGCAACCCAGAACTCTTAACATTTTTGACAATGAATTTATTCGACGTATATCCATTACTCAACATCACCCCGGTAAAAGGCGAAGGCTGTTACATCTGGGATGAAAACGGAACAAAATATCTGGATTTATATGGTGGCCACGCGGTTATATCCGTTGGTCATTCTCATCCACATTATATTAAAAGACTGACCGACCAACTGAATGAAATCGGATTTTATTCCAATTCGGTACAAATTCCGCAACAGCAGGAACTGGCTGAAAAACTTGGTCAACTTTCAGGATATCCGGACTACCAGCTTTTTTTGGTAAACTCGGGAGCCGAAGCCAACGAAAATGCGTTAAAACTGGCTTCATTCGTGACCGGACGCAAAAAGATTGTAAGCTTCAAAAAAGGATTCCACGGACGTACTTCTGCAGCAGTTGTAGTGACTGACAATCCGAAGATTATCGCTCCGATCAACGAATCTCCCAATGCGGTAATTTTGCCGTTCAACGATCTGGATGCTCTTGAAAAAGAACTGAAATCAAATGAAATTGCCGGTGTGATTATCGAAGGAATTCAGGGAATCGGAGGTATTCATGTTCCTGCTGAAGGATTTCTGGTCCAGGCCGGAAAATTGTGTAAACAATACGGAGCTCTGCTGATCCTTGATGAAATTCAATCGGGATATGGCCGGAGCGGAAAATTCTTTGCACACCAATACACCGATGTAAAACCGGATTTGATCACCGTAGCCAAAGGAATGGGAAACGGATTTCCGGTTGGGGCCCTGATGATTGCTCCTGAAATTAAACCCTGGCATGGCATGCTGGGCACAACTTTCGGTGGAAATTATTTAGCCTGTGCTGCAAGTTTAGCTGTTCTGGAAATCATGGAAAGCGAAAAACTGGTCAAAAATTCAGCGGAAGTTGGTGAATATCTGATCAGTAGACTGAAAGAATTTTCAGGAATTAAAGAAGTTCGTGGACAAGGGTTAATGATTGGACTCGAATTTGAACAACAAATTAATGATATTCGTCATGTTTTATTAAATAATCATCATATTTTTACCGGAGTTTCCGGAGCAAATACCATCCGATTACTTTCTCCGCTAACTTTGACGAAAGAACAAGCCGATGTATTTATTCGTGCTTTGGCCAAAACAATTGAAAAATAACAACAAACCTATGATTAACCAGAAAATAACGATAATCGGAGGCGGAAATATAGGTGGTTCCATTGCTTTGGGACTTCTGAAATCCGAGCAGATTTTGCCATCTGCTTTAACAGTTTCTGATCGGATGCAGAGCATTCTTGATAAATTCCAGGCAAAAGGAGTGCAAACTTCTTCGGATAACAAAGATGCCTGCCAAAATTCCGACATCATCATTCTGGCGATTAAACCTTATCAGGTACAGACCATTATTGAAGAAATCAAGCCTGTTTTAAGCAGCGATAAAATTGTAATTTCAATTGCGGCAGGAATAGGATTGCCCAGTCTGGAAGAATGGGTTGACGGTAAATCGCAGGTATTCAGGGTAATGCCAAATACCGCGATTGCCATTCAGGAATCAATGACCTTGATTTCGACCAATGTAAAAACTGAAGAAACCCGAAATCTGGTACTCCATATTTTTGATCAGCTTGGAAAAGCAATCATCATTACTGAAGAGCTGATGGCTTCGGCAACGGTTCTGGCTTCATGTGGAATTGCATTTGCTTTGCGCTACATGCGGGCTGCCATGCAGGGTGGAATTGAAATCGGTTTCAGTTCAGAAATGGCCCAATTCATTACCGCTCAAACGGTAAAAGGAGCAACTGAATTAATTTTGGAATCTGGTCGTCATCCGGAGCAGGAAATTGATAAAGTGACCACTCCACGCGGGATTACAATTACCGGATTGAATGAAATGGAACACCAGGGATTCAGTTCGTCACTAATACAGGGATTAGTCGCCTCTTTCAACAAAATTGAAAAAGGTTAAATCTACTGATTTGAAAACAACATTGCGATATAAAAAAATCACTGTCAAAGTTGGCAGTAACGTTCTAACAAAGTCTGACGGCACTTTAAATGATGCCAACATTTCACATTTGGTTGATCAGATCGCCTTTCTTCACAAAAAAGGAGTTGAGATTGTTCTGGTATCATCCGGAGCAGTTGCGGCTGGAAGAAGCGAGATTGGAATCCGAAAAAAAATGGATACCGTTTCAGCCCGGCAGTTGTGGTCGGCCGTCGGTCAGGTAAAACTGATCAATAAATATGCTGAAGCGTTTCGGAAATACGACATGTCCTGTGCACAGGTTCTCACCACCAAAGAAAATTTCAGTGACCGGGTTCATTACCTGAACATGAAAAACTGTATTTCGACTTTGATTGAAAACAAAGTAATACCGATTGTGAACGAAAACGACACCATTTCCGTAACAGAACTCATGTTTACCGATAATGATGAACTTTCAGGATTAATCGCCTCAATGGAAGATTCTGAAGCGTTGATCATTTTAAGCAACATTGATGGAATTTACGATGGTTCACCGGATTTGCCTGAATCGAACGTAATCCGGGAAATTACAGCCAAGTCGAAACCTCTGAACGAAGAAATATCGACCAGCAAATCAAGTTTTGGACGTGGCGGAATGCTGACCAAATATCACATTGCACGAAAAGTTGCCAAAGGTGGCATAAACGTTCACATTGCAAATGGCATGAAAGAAAATACATTGCTCCGGATTATGAATCCGGCTGATGAATTTATTCATACCACATTCATTTCTGAAAATAAAAAGTCGTCGAACTTTAAAAAATGGATTTCTTATTCTGAAAGTTTTGCAAAAGGTGCCTTAATCGTAAACGAGGGGGCAAAATCTGCACTTTTGTCGAATATGGCAAAAAGCCTTTTACCGGTTGGTGTCACTAAAATAGAAGGCATCTTTGAAAAAGGCGATTTGGTTAAGATTAAAGATGAAGCCGGACAACTAATTGGCATTGGTAAAGCTGAATACAGCTCGGATAAAGCAGAAAAGCATAAAGGAAATAAAAACAAAAAAGAAGTCATTCATTACGATTATTTGTATTTAATGGAATAAAAACATTAACTCGGGATTTGGTACTGATACCCCTTTCATAGACCCCTTTTTTAATGCCTTTACCCTTGGCAACAAATTCCTGAGTTATATTCCCCCTCCCACCCCCTGGGAGGGGGCTTTTATATTTTAAAAGTTATGAAGGTAAAAGAACAACTTAATCTGGTTTTAAAAGCCAGCCGGAAACTGAACCTGATTTCAGTTGAGAAAATAAATGAAGTATTAAATGATGTAGCTGCTGCTGCAATCGAAAACACCGCTTTTATCCTTCAGGAGAATGCAAAGGATTTATGCCGGATGGGTCCGGCTGATCCGAAGCACGACCGGCTCATGCTGACTGCTGACCGGATTAAAGGAATTGCCGCCGACATAACCAATGTGGCTTCGCTCCCATCACCTCTTGGCCGGATATTCAGCGAAACTACCCTGGCCAATGGTTTACTCATCAAAAAAACATCGGTTCCTTTCGGGGTTATCGGCATTATTTACGAAGCACGTCCTAATGTTACTTTTGATGTGTTTTCGTTGTGCATGAAATCGGGAAATGCCTGCGTTTTAAAAGGCGGAAGCGATGCAAACGATTCGAATGTCGCTATTGTAAAAGTCATT
Source organism: Prolixibacteraceae bacterium (assembly GCA_049277435.1). GTDB lineage: Bacteria > Bacteroidota > Bacteroidia > Bacteroidales > Prolixibacteraceae > Aquipluma. The sequence goes on along the minus strand of JBASYJ010000245.1, from coordinate 42,948 downwards.
CAGGAGGTTCTACGGAAACACGATTTAGATGAAAATATTCTTTCTCTTCTGCCGGTCGACCGCGAAGCCACAACAGAATTACTTCATGCGCATGGATTGGTCGACCTGATTATCCCACGTGGTTCGCAAAGCCTGATAAATTTTGTGCGTGAAAATTCTACGATACCCGTAATTGAAACAGGCGCTGGAATCTGTCACACCTATTTCGATGAATCGGGTGATGTTGAAAAAGGCAAAGCAATTGTATTCAATGCCAAAACACGCCGGCCAAGCGTATGCAATTCGCTCGATTGCCTGATCATTCACAAAAACCGTTTAGCCGATTTACCCGCCATAGCAGAACCACTGGCAAAAAGCAAGGTGATCATTTATGCCGACGAAAAAGCTTACAATTCGCTTTCAGGAAATTATCCTTCCGGATTACTCGAAAAAGCAACTGCAGAATCATTCGGAACCGAATTTCTATCCTTAAAAATGTCGGTTAAAACAGTCTCAAATATTGAAGAAGCTCTGGACCACATCGCAACGTACAGTTCGAAACATTCGGAAGCCATTGTTTCTAAAGATAAAGAATCACTGGAATTGTTCCGGAAATCGGTTGATGCTGCCGCGGTTTACTGCAATGTTTCGACTGCATTTACCGATGGGGCCCAATTTGGATTGGGAGCTGAAATCGGCATTTCTACCCAGAAACTGCATGCCCGCGGACCGATGGCTTTGGAGGAGCTCACCAGCTACAAATGGATCATTGATGGCGATGGCCAGATCCGCTCATAAAAAATAAAATCAAGGAAAAGTAAAAAGGTAAAAGGCAAAATTAAAAATTGCTGTATCTTTAATATTCAGGAATCACTGGATATAATTACTGAAAATCAACATCATACAAAACAAAACAGCTCTTTAAACCTCGAAATGAAACAATTTACATCAGTCCACGACCTGAAAAATCTGGGCGAAGCACTTAAACTTGCGCTTGAACTAAAACAATCTCCATACAAATATCAGGAATTGGGGAAAAACAAAACCCTGTTGCTGGTCTTTTTCAATTCAAGCCTGCGTACCCGCTTAAGCACCCAAAAAGCCGGGTTAAACCTTGGAATGAATGTGATCGTTTTCGATATTAACGAAGGCGGCTGGAAGCTGGAAACCGAACTTGGCGTGATCATGGATGGTGACAAACCTGAACATATCCGCGATGCAGTGCCGGTTATCGGAAAATATTGCGACATCATTGGTGTGCGTGCGTTTGCGAAATTCGAAAACAAGGAAGACGACTACGAAGAAAAAATAATTCAGCAGTTTATTGATTATTCCGGAGTGCCGGTGGTAAGCCTCGAAGCGGCCACACGCCATCCCTTACAATCGTTTGCCGACCACATTACCATCGAAGAACATAAAACAAAAGCGCGTCCGAAAGTCGTTTTGACCTGGGCTCCGCATCCACGGGCTTTGCCTCAGGCAGTTCCCAACTCGTTTGTTGAGTGGATGCGCGCAACAGATTACGAACTGGTTGTAACTCATCCTGAAGGTTATGAACTTGCTCCTGAATTTATGGGCGATCTGAAACCGGAATACGACCAGATGAAAGCTTTTGAAGGTGCAGATTTTATCTATGCAAAAAACTGGGCATCATTTACCGACTATGGTAAAATTCTGTCGAAAGACAGATCATGGACTGTTTCTGAACGTCAGATGTCGGTAACTAACCGGGCAAAGTTTATGCATTGTCTGCCGGTTCGAAGAAACATGATTGTGACGGATGAAGTCATCGACAGCCCGGATTCAATTGTTATTCAGGAAGCAGAAAACCGTTTGTTTTCGGCACAGGCAGTACTAAAAATGATGTTGGACGAAATAAAATAAAAGAAGTGCGAAGTGCCTAAAGTTCGGAGTGCCTGGAATATCATGGCCTTTTCAACTTTAGGCACTTTAGACACTCATAACTTTAGGCACTTTATTTATGGAAAGATTAACGATCGTAAAAGTTGGCGGAAAAGTAGTTGAAGAGAAAGAATCTCTGGAACTGCTACTCAACCACTTTTCACAAATCAGAGGTAAAAAGATTTTGGTTCATGGTGGTGGAAGACTTGCAACCAGTTTAGCTGAAAAACTAGGTATTCCGACTCAAATGGTTGAAGGGCGCCGGATTACCGATGAAGCTACGCTTGAAGTTGTCACCATGGTTTATGCCGGATTGGTGAATAAAAACATTGTTGCCGGCCTTCAGGCAAAAGGTTGTAATGCGATCGGATTAACCGGAGCCGACATGAACCTGATCCGTGCTGTAAAACGACCTGTAAAAACAATCGATTACGGTTTTGTTGGCGATATACTCGGTGTTAATACTTCCGAATTACGATTGCTGCTTAACGAGGAAGTTGTTCCGGTAATCGCTCCGATCACACACGATGCAAAAGGTCAGTTACTGAATACCAATGCCGACACCATTGCGGCTGATCTGGCTATTGAATTGTCGAATTACTACACGGTTAATTTGTTTTACTGTTTCGAGAAGAAAGGCGTTTTACTGAATCCTGAAGATGAAAATTCGGTCATCTCAGAATTAACCTACGATAGTTTTAAGGAACTTCTGGAAAGTGGTATTATTAGCGAAGGAATGATTCCGAAACTGGACAATGGTTTTAGTGCTATGAAAAATGGGGTTAATCAGATTTTAATCACAAATCCAAGTCTGATTTCGATGGCCAGAGGGACTCGTTTAAGCCTGAATAATGACTAAATAAATAATTCAAAATATGAATTCAAACAGAAAAGGCTGTCGTAATAAGCATCGATGGGATTATATCATGTAGGTCACCGCGAGACCTTTTGCTATGATAATATCGTTATAACAATAAAATTCTCCAAGTTTTCTGACTTCCGGCAAACCTTCGAGCAAACTTTCATTCATACGGACATAAACTAAAGCCAGATATCGTCCATACTTTTCTTTTTTATCTTTAATCGTTTCAATCCGGATTTCATTATTTTCCTTTAGCACTGATTTAGCAAATTCAGAAGCCTTGTTTCCTTCATCCCATTCCGGCGAACCTTTTTTTACACCATAAACTTCTGGAGTATTTACCCCGAACAGGCGAATTCGTTCGTTATGGATCCAGGTCGATAAACCCAGATCAATATCAATTTCAAGTGTGTCGCCATCGATCACTTTTCTAACTAGAGCCGAGTATTGATACATAATTGTCCTTGTTAGTTTAAACTACAAGTTACAAAAAATGCTGCCCGTGGGCAGCATTTTTTTTGCTTATTTTCGAGGTTGTATGCCTTTTTGTTTGGACATCTCTTCCAGCTTTTGCTGAAACTTGGATTTGACCACCGGCTTTTTCTTATTGATCAGGATTTGTGCCCTGATTTTTTCTTCATCGACCATAAAACGGAAAATATACATCTGACCGATCGTAATTACGTTTGCCAGGAAATAATAGTAACTCAATCCTGAAGCATAACTATTCAGAATAAAAAGGAACATAACCGGCATAATATACATCATGGTTTTCATTCCCGGCATAGCATCGGTATTTTGAGTCTGCGAATTCAGATAGGTAGAAATAATGGTGGTAACCGTCATTAATAAACAGAATAAACTCACATGGTCGCCATAAAACGGAATGGCAAAAGGCAGATTCAGAATTGAATCGTAAGTTGACAAATCGGTTGCCCACAAGAAACTCTCCTGCCGCAACTCAATTGATGTCGGGAAGAAAAAGAACATGGCAATCAGAATTGGGAATTGGAATACCATAGGCAAACATCCTCCCATCGGGTTCACACCGGCTTTTTTGTATAAAGCCATGGTTGCCTGTTGTTTCTCCATCGCTTTGTCCTTCGGAAATCTGGCATTAATCTCATCAATTTCAGGTTTTAATGCCTTCATTTTAGCCTGAGAATGATACGATTTATACGTAAAAGGAAAGATAATCAGTTTGATAAAAACGGTCAGCAATAAAATAATGATTCCAAAATTACCAATGAATTTCCGCAGAAAGTTAAAGGTTGGAATAATCAGATATTTGTTCACCGGACGAACGATAGCATACCCAAGGTTAATCAGGCTTTCCATCGACAAATCGTACTGTTTGAGTGTACTGTAATGATTTGGCCCAAAATAGAACTTCATTTTAATACTTTCCGAATCTTTTCCTTCATAAGGAAGTGATATATCAGCATTAAAATCGCCCAGATATTTGGTGTCTTCCTTGGTCAGTTCCGATTTAATATCTGCATTGGGGAATTCATCTTCAGAAATTAAGGTTGATGAGAAAAACAGCTGTTTAAAGCTAATCCATTTTGTTTTGGTCTTTAAACTTTCTGCTCCTGATTTATTTGTAGCTAATTTATCAGGTTTTTCGTCCTGATATTTGTAATAAATCGTAGTGTAATTATCTTCTCCATAATTCGATTTCCGTTCCTGACGAGGTACTTTAATGTTCCAGTTAAAATTCAGGTAGTTCGAATTTGTTGTAATCAAATTACTTAGCCCCTTAACATTAACATCGAATCCGACCAGGTATGAATTGTATTTCAACGAATATTTGTATTCCAGATATTTTCCTTCTCCGGCATATAATCTCATTGAAAAGTCTTTCGATTCAGGATTGATGGTTGAATTAAACTTTTCATTTCCTTCGTTGCCAATTTTAACTTCAGGTCCGCTTAAAACCTGACTGGCTACTGAATCGGACGGGGTAAAATAAAACGATTCGGTTTCAATGCTCCGGTTCTGAGAAAAGAAATTCAAACCGAATTTACTGGTATTACCTTCAAAAAGAATTAGAGGTTTTTGATCGAACGTTTTGAAGTTTTTCAGCTCGACAGAATAAATCCGACCACCTTTATTCGAGAAAGTAACCTTCATCAGGTTATTTTCCAACGTGTAAAAACTTTCTGTTCCAACTGCCGCATCGGCAAAAGCACCAAATTTATCTTTTCTGGCATTTTCTACCTGCGAAACAACACTATCATTTGAAACCAATGTTGAAATTGAAGCATTAGTTTCTTCAATCTTTGCGGCAGCTTCAATTTGCTTTTCATTTTCGATCCGCACCATTTCCAGCGAATCGCGGGTGTGTTTTGCTGCTTCAAGCTGTTTTTCCGATGGCTTGTTAAAATAGCTGAACCCAATAAGAATAGTGAATATGAGGGCTACTCCTATTACCGTATTTCTATCCATAAAAATGTTATTATTCTCCGAGTGCTGCTTTTACAAAAGCAACAAACAACGGATGTGGTTTTAAAACTGTACTACTGTATTCCGGATGATATTGTACGCCTACAAACCATTTGTGCGAAGGTATTTCAATTACCTCAACCAAATTGGTATCAGGATTTATACCGGTGGCTTTCATTCCTGCCAATTCAAATTGAGCTAAATACTGATCGTTAAATTCATAGCGATGCCGGTGTCTTTCTTTTATTTCCTTTTTATTGTAGGCCTTATAAATGTTCGAATTTTTGTCGGCGATCTGGCATTTATAGGCTCCCAAACGCATGGTTCCACCTTTTTCGGTAATTCCTTTTTGTCCCTCCATCAAATCAATAACCGGACAATCGGTCTTTTCATTCATCTCTGTTGAATCAGCTGAAGCTAAACCCAAAACATTGCGGGCAAATTCGATGGTGGCAATCTGCATTCCCAGGCAAATTCCGAAGAAAGGGATATTGTTTTCACGAACAAATTGGGTTGCAATAATTTTACCTTCAATACCCCGATGTCCAAAGCCTGGTGCAACTATAATTCCTTTAAGGCCTTCCAGCTTTTTACTTACATTTTCCTGAGTAATTTTTTCTGAATGAATCCAACGAATTTTAACCTTACATAAATTCATTGCACCGGCATGCACCAGTGATTCAACAATCGATTTATAGGCATCCTGTAATTCGACATATTTACCAACCAGTCCAATTTCGATTTCCGAAGTGGGATTTTTATGTTTTGTCAGAAAATTATTCCATTCAACCAATTGGGGTTCGTCTTTCAACGGAAGATCCATTTTACGCAGGACAATCTCATCCAAACGCTCTTCACGCATTTTGTTTGGTACTTCATAAATGGTCGAAACATCAATCGATTGAATGACTGCATCAATTTCAACATTACAGAAAAGAGCAACTTTTTTGCGTAAATCAGTTCCCAGTTCATGTTCAGTTCGTAATACCAGCACATCAGGCTGAACTCCGTTTTCGAGCAAAGCTTTAACCGAATGTTGTGTAGGTTTTGTTTTCAATTCACCGGTAGCTGCCAAAAATGGTACAAGTGTCAAATGAACCACCAGGGCATTATGTCCAAGTTCCCATTTCATCTGACGAACGGCTTCAATGTATGGCAATGATTCAATGTCACCAACTGTTCCACCAATCTCTGTGACAACGATGTCGTATTTGCTTTTCGAACCAAGAATCTTAATTTTCCGCTTAATCTCATCAGTAATATGAGGAATGATTTGAACGGTTTTTCCCAAATAATCGCCACGGCGTTCTTTGTTAATCACCGACTGATAAATCCGACCGGTAGTGACATTGTTTGACTGTGAAGTTGGAACATTCAGGAAACGTTCATAATGTCCGAGATCGAGATCGGTTTCGGCACCGTCATCGGTAACAAAACATTCACCATGTTCATACGGATTTAAGGTACCCGGATCAACATTGATGTAAGGATCTAATTTCTGAATAGTTACTGAATAGCCTCTGGATTGCAATAATTTAGCCAACGAAGCTGCTAAAATTCCTTTTCCTAACGAAGAAGTTACTCCTCCTGTTACAAATATGTACCTGGTTGCTGACAAGACGTTGAAATTTAATTGTTCTTAAAAGCGAGCAAAGTTAATCAATAAAATGTACTGCTAAAAAATGTTTCAAAATTTAATGCAGTATTAATCAACTATGAATTAACAGTTAATCTTATTGGTTGATTTCAATTCTAAAATTCAGGTAAACTGATTTTTAAAAGTATAACCAAATATAGTCTGATAAAACAGGAAAGGTGCCGAAAGCACCTTTTAAACTGTTAATTAGTTATTTTTTGCGGCAAGAAGCGTGTTTTGAAGAAGCGAAACACGGGTCATTGGTCCGACTCCGCCAGGAACCGGCGTGATATATGAACATTTTGGTGAAACTTCATCAAATTTCACATCACCCTTTAACCTCCATCCTGATTTTGTTTCAGGAGCAGGCACACGTGTTGTTCCAACATCGATCACAACCGCACCTTCTTTTACCATATTGGCTTTTATAAATTCTGGCGAACCTAAAGCTGCAATCAAAATATCTGCTTCGGCACAAACTTTTTCCAGATCTTTTGTCCGGCTGTGAGCAACCGTAACAGTAGCATTAACTGCCTTTTGCGACATCAGAATACTCAATGGACGACCAACAATATTACTTCGTCCAACAATCACACAATTTTTTCCTGAAGTTGGTATCTGGTATCTTTTAAGAAGTTCAACAATTCCGTACGGAGTTGCCGACAGAAAAGCAGGCATTCCTAATACCAGGCGTCCAACATTTTCAGGATGAAATCCATCGACATCTTTTTTTGGATCGATGGCTTCAATTACTTTTTCTTCTGAAATTTGTTTGGGTAACGGAAGCTGCACAATAAATCCATCCAGATCAGGATCGTTATTTAATTCACTTACTTTGGCAAGCAACTCTGTTTCAGTCACATCATCCTCAAATCTGATTAATGTTGAACGAAAACCAACTTCTTCACAATCTTTAATTTTGAATGCTACATATGTCTCGCTACCACCATCGTGACCAACCAGTACAGCTGCCAAATGAGGTGCTCTTTTTCCTGAAGCTACAATTGATTTTACTTCCTCAGCAATTTCTTTTTTAATTTCGTCGGCTGTTTTTTTGCCGTCAATTAGAATCATAATTTTCAGATTTTATTATTATCTCTTTGGACGCGCATTTCCCATCATCCGATTCAGATTTTTCCCCTGAGAGACAACACGCATCATTTTGCGGGTTTCAGCAAATTGTTTTATTAACCGATTCACTTCCTGAATATTGGTTCCTGAACCATCGGCAATACGTTTCCGGCGTGATCCGTTTAAAAGACTAGGGTCTTCACGTTCAGCTTCGGTCATGGAATAAATTATTGCCTCAATGTGTTTGAAGGCATCGTCTTCAATCTCAACATCTTTTAATGCTTTTCCCATTCCAGGAATCATTCCTGCCAGATCTTTCAGGTTACCCATTTTCTTAATCTGCTGAATTTGCTTCAGAAAATCATTAAAGCTGAACTGATTTTTGGCAAGCTTCTGTTGTAATTTCCGGGCTTCGGCTTCATCAAATTGCTCCTGAGCTTTCTCAACCAGTGAAACGATATCACCCATCCCGAGAATTCGGTCGGCCATACGTTCTGGATGAAAATTATCCAATGCTTCCAGTTTTTCTCCTGTACCTACAAATTTTATCGGCTTATTCACTACCGAACGAATTGAAAGTGCTGCCCCACCCCGGGTATCACCATCTAACTTGGTGAGCACGACTCCGTCAAAATCTAGCCTGTCGTTAAATTCTTTAGCCGTATTAACAGCATCCTGACCAGTCATAGCATCTACGACAAACAGAATCTCCTGCGGCTTAACTGCATCTTTCACCGCACTGATTTCATTCATCATTTCCTGGTCAATAGCCAAACGACCAGCAGTATCAATAATCACCACATCATGACCATGCAGTTTTGCATGACGAATTGCTTCCTGGGCAATTTTTACAGGATTTTTATTTCCATCTTCGGTATATACAGGAACATTTATCTGCGAACCAAGTACTTTTAACTGTTCAATTGCAGCAGGACGATAAACATCACCAGCAACCAGCAATGGATTCTTACCTTTTTTACTCTTCAGTAATTTAGCCAATTTTCCTGAAAAGGTTGTTTTCCCCGAGCCCTGAAGACCGGCAATCAGAATAATAGCCGGATTACCTTTAATATTAATGTCAACAAATTGCCCACCCATCAATTCAGCCAGTTCATCATGAACTATTTTAACCATCAGCTGGCTTGGCTTGATGGCATTCAGAACGTCAAGCCCAAGGGCTTTCTTACGGACATTCTCGGTAAACGATTTGGCAATTTTGAAATTCACGTCGGCATCAAGTAAAGCCCGACGGACTTCTTTTAAGGTTTCAGCAACATTTATTTCGGTAATTTTCCCCTGACCTTTCAGAAGTTTAAACGACCGTTCAAGCTTTTCATTAAGATTCTCAAACATATCTGGCTAATAGTTTTTCGTGTATTAATTTTTAGTTTAAGGGTTCACTCCAATCAGGATAATGGTATTTTCACCCTTCCTGATATTTTATGACACCAATAAATTTCAGGTGTATAAAAACTTTTGCAAAAATATAAAAATATGCCAAAGAGCCCTTCTAACTTAATATTTAAATATTTTCCTTTTTTGATGGGTTACCTTTTGTTGTTTTCTGGAATAAACAAATGTATTCAGAGTAGTTCTTTTGTGAAATCACTAGATGGAAAATTCATACACAAATTTTTATGGTTTGATTTTCACATGTCCTTTGGAAAATGAAGTTCAAAGTTGTGTATATAAAAATCTTCGTCTTTTAGCAACAAAAGAAAGATTAAACTATTATGATGCCATGACTGAAGATGAAAAGGCAAAGTTATTAAAGCTACATCAAAAATGCCTGTCAGTCAGAGAAAAAAAGTCCCTTTTTCACGAATCGCAATAATGTAGATTATTTGGGAGCCTCTTGGCTCCCATTTTTTTTTGAATAAACGGTAAAAAAATAACCGGACAAGCCGGTTATTTATATCGTATATAAAATCAGTTTGATTTTGTTTTATAGATAATATGCGATTAGCAAACTACTGAAGAATAATATATATTCATTATAACATGGAAAACCCAGCAAAAGTTAGAGATTTTCAAAATCAATTTTTGTGAAATCTTTATTTATTCCAGTTACTTCAAGTTCTTTTTCTTCAAAACCTGGTTCTGAATTGAATTCATGCCGGGGCTCAAAATCCTCACTTTGATTTTGATCAATAAAAGTAATAACTTCTTGTAATCCTTCTGCGAATTTTTCGAAATCCTCTTTATAAAGAAAAATTTTGTGTTTTTCGTAATGAAAACCGCCGTCCTGATCAAATCTTTTTTTACTCTCAGTGATCGTCAGGTAAAACTCATCTCTTCTTGTCGATTTCACATCGAAAAAATAGGTTCTTTTCCCAGCCCTAACAGCTTTCGAGTATATTTCTTCCCGAAATTTACTGTCATTTCCCAAATTGTCCTCATTTTTTTCAAAATCTTCCATCTTGCTCTTTTTAAGTTAATTCCACGCTTATCTTTTCAAAAATAAGAAAAATTATTCAGAAATGCTGAAAAATGTTAACAAACACTATAACATAAAACAAAAGATGAACCATTGTTCAGTTAATAATAATTTTCGAATAACAGTGCCGGATTAAATCCCTGAACTATTTTCCTGGTTTAAATTTATTTGCTTCCGGAAGGAAATTCCTTATAGCTTCAATTCTATTCTGTTCAACAGGATGAGTGCTTATAAACTCAGGCATTTTTGCGGTTGAATTAGCTGCCATTCGTTCCCAAAAACCAATAGCTTCTGAAGGTTCATATCCTGCAATTGCCATAAAAATAAGACCAAGTTTATCTGCTTCATATTCATGGAGTCTTGAGTAAGGAAGCATAACTGCATACTGAGCTCCCAATCCGTATAATGATTGATAAATTGCCTGTGTTTGCTCAGGTTTTGTTTTGATTATTTCGGATAACGCAGTACTACCGAATTGCGCTACCATTTGCTGGCTCATTCGTTCATTTCCATGACGGGCTACTGCATGTGCAATTTCATGTGACATAACCACTGCAACTCCAACATCATTTTTAGCTGTAGGCAGAATTCCGGTATAAAATACGACTTTTCCGCCAGGCATGCACCAGGCATTTAGCTGATCATTTTCAACCAGATTGAATTCCCATTTAAAATCAGCAACACGATCGGCAAAACCGTTATCACGCAGATATTTCTCAACAGCGGCAGAAATTCTGGCTCCAACACGTTTTATCATATCAGTTTGTTCTTTATTTCCAGAAAGTTTATTCTCCTTCAGAAACTCACTGTAACTGGTCAGGCTCATTTCAACCATATTTGATTCTGGTAAAAGACTTACCTGTCGTCTACCAATTAAGGGAACCGTACTACATGCCTGAATAAAAATTACAGAAGAAATTAATACTGCCTTAAAAAGATTCCGGTTAATCATCGTTTGTATTTTTTATATTATCTAATTGAGTTCAAAAATAAATATTTGTTTAATATTTTAATCATGCAACACCTGAATAACCAATTGATTAAAATAAAAAAACCGCTTTTTAAAGCGGTTTTCCATATTTTGACTAATCTTCTTCTTCCTCCATCGTGTCCATAATCCGGATCTTTTCTTTTAAGAATTCGATCTTCTCCTTTGTCACAGTAATTTTTTGATTGACATCCTCTATTAATGCTTCTGCATTTTTGGTGTTGGCAAAGAAACCAATATTGTTATCTAATAAAGCCAGGTCACTTTCCATCTGTTTCAGTTTGGTCATGTATTTTTCACGTTCAAAACGCATTTTATTCTGCCCCCTGCTGGAAGTGGTATTACTTGCAACTTTATTTTTGAATTTCATCAGGTTCCGACGTTTCTCATCAATCCGTAATGAATCGAAATGATGGTTTATTAAATCACGAAATTCATTCATGATAGTATCTTTGTCCCTGAAAGGAACATGACCAACATCTGTAAATCTCCTTTGGAAATCTTTCAGTTTATCTAAATCAGCGCTGTCATCTCCTGTTAATTCAAATCGTTTTACTTCTTCAAGTAGCTCCTTTTTCAGCCGTAAATTTTCTAATTGTTCGCCATCAACCGATGAGAAATGTTTTGCCTTATTTTCGAAGAAGAAATCACAGGCAGCACGAAACCGTTTCCAGATTACATCTGAAAATTTGCGCGGAACAGGTCCGATTTGTTTCCATGCTTTCTGAATATTAATAAATTCGTCAGCAGTTTTTTTCCAGTCGGTACTATCTTTTAAAGCTTCTGCCTGAACACACAGATCAGTCTTCATCTGAAGATTATTCTGTTGCTCTTCTTTATTTTGGTTATAAAATTCACGCTTACGGTCAAAAAACTTATCCGAAGCAATCCTGAAACGTTCATAAATTTTATTGTTATCCTTTTTGGGCGCAAAACCAATCGTTCTCCAATATTTCTGAAGTTCAATCAGTTCTTTCGAACGTTCATCCCAATCGCGGTGGCTATCGATTTCCGCAGCTGCAATTTCCTCCACTTTTTCGCAAAGGGCAATTTTAGCATCGAGATTCTTTTTCTGTTCCGATTTTCTGCCTTCAAAATAATCCTGATGTTTTTTATTGATAATTGAGGTAGCGGCTTTAAACCGTTCCCACAATTCGTCTTTCTTGTCACGAGGGACCGGGCCCACTTCGCGCCATTGCTCGTGATATTTCTGTAAAATATTGAATGCCTTAATTATTGATGGCTCAACCAAAAGTTCTTCTGTTTTTTCACATATCTCAATTTTTGCGTCCAGGTTTTTCTTCAAATCCATGTCACGCAATTCCTTGTTGATTTTGATAAAGTCATAAAAATTCTCAACATGGTGATGATAGGTATCCCAAAGATCTTTCAATTTGGCTTGCGGAACCAATCCTATTTCGCGCCATTGGTTCTGTAGTTCGCGAAAATCGTGGAAGGTTTTATTGATTGATTCTTTATTATTTATCAGAGATTTAATCTCTTCAATTATTTCGTATTTTTTCTGAAGGTTGATTTCTTTTTCTTCATCAGCCTTCTTATTGTGTTCGGTCCTTAAATCCTGATATTCCTTTAACAGGTTTCTCAAGTCTGGTTCGTAAGGATCCGGTTCGGCTTTAAACTCGGCAATATCACCACCAGCTTCAAGAAAGGCGGCTTTCTGTGCTTCGATTTTTGCCCTGAAATGACGGAAAAAATGTATTTTAATCGCGTCAACATCATCTTTAAAATTCTCAAAATCTGCACTTTCAACAATCGACTTCAGCGCATTGATCAATTCAATTTCAGAAAGACTTGAATAGTCAGCTAATTTATACTTTGGCTCTTCCAAATCTTCTTCCTCATCAGGATGTTGTTCTTCGATTGTCACAGTATTTACTACTTCCGGTTCAGGAATAACTTCAGGAGCCGTTTCTTGAACAACTTCCTGCACAGTTTCTGTTTTTTCTTCAATAACTTCAGGAGCAATTAGTTCAACAGTTTCCTGAACGATTGATTCAATTGTTTCCGATACAATTTCAGGTACAGATTCTTCAACAATTTCTTCAACTTCAGCTACTTCGGTCACTTCAACCTGTTCAACAGACTCATCAGCGACAATTTGATCATTCACAGTTTCTGGTTCAACGGGCGCACCACTTAACTCAACATTGGAGTTTTTTAGATCTTTAGGTTCCATAACAAATTTTTAAATTACAAAGTAATTAACAGAGAATACGGTCATCTATGAATCTACGAAAATAGATATTACAAGCTAATACTCAAAGATATTAGCTAATAAAAGTGCAAAACTCGGTGATAATCGCGGAATGTTTCAAAATTCGATGCCTATTTTATTCTTATAAAGCTCTTTTTTATGCCATGATTTGTGTTCTGTTGTTACTTTTGCAGAAAATTTATTGGGTATGCGCATTGATATTCTTACAGTAGTTCCTGAATTGCTTGAAAGTCCATTCAAACATTCGATTGTGAAAAGAGGACAAGATAAGGGGCTGGTCGAAATTTTCGTCCACAACATCCGCGATTTCTCGGAAGACAAGCATCGCCGGACCGACGATTACGCTTTTAGTGGAGGTGCAGGAATGGTTATGACCATTCAGCCAATCGAAAGTGCCATCAGTTTTCTGAAATCACAACGCGATTACGACGAAGTTATTTACACCAGTCCGGATGGAATTCAACTCAATCAGCGTGTAGCCAATAAACTTTCGCTCCTGAACAACATCATCATCCTTTGCGGACATTACAAAGGCATCGATCAACGCATCAGGGAACATCTGGTAACCATGGAAATTTCGATCGGTGATTATGTACTTACCGGTGGCGAACTGGCTGCTGCAGTAATTGTTGACAGTGTTGTCCGATTGATCCCGGGCGTACTTTCCGACGAAACATCGGCATTGATGGATTCGTTTCAGGATAATTTACTTAGCCCGCCGGTTTACACCCGGCCTGCCGATTACAAAGGTTGGAAAGTACCGGAAATCCTGCTCTCCGGAAACGATAAAAAAATATACGAATGGCAGGAAAAACAAGCTTTTGAACGCACAAAAAGGCTTCGGCCGGATATGCTCAAGGAATAAGGATGATTACTCGGAGTTTCATTTCATCCTGAAAACTTTTTTACCTTCTGCAAATTTTATTGTAGGCACAATAACTGCATTTCTGCGAATCTTTTGTCTGATCATAAACATTGGTTGAACTGAAAATTTCGGAAAGCACCCTGATAAAAGTTTGCTGAAAATCAGATTTTACATTTTCGAATAAAAGCCGGTCGCCCAGATAGATCACGTTGGGAACAAATGATTCGTTAAATAAATCATCGAGTTTATAAATTACCGGGTAAATGAATTTTTCCTGATCTGTCCGGCTCAAAATATCCGAATAAATCAGCGTCTGGAATATTTCTTTTCGGCGGTCAGAATAATCCCGGTCGGTCAGCTGATTCCATTCCTTAAAATCTAGTTTCAGGTTCCGACCTGTTTTATAATCGATAATTCGCAATCCTTCAGCTGTCCGGTCCATTCGGTCGACAATGCCCCCAACCCTGATTTTAATAGTTTTTTCACCGGCAGCTACTTCATATTCTGCGGCATATTTCGCTTCCAGACTCACCAATTCGAACGGGGCAAATTTCATGTCATTTTCAAGTAACTGACAGATGTATTCCTGAATATGACTGGCGATCAGAATACTTTGACCGGTCAGTTTTATTTTTGCTGCTTCAGCCGGGTCCATCTTAAAATAATTCACAGCAACCGATTCCAGAACAACCGATTCAATTCTTCGTTTATCGCCACGCAGGAGTTTCAATGCTGAGATTTCTACCGTTTTATTCAAAAATGGCCGGTATAAAATATCCATCGCGTAATGAAATAAATTTCCGAAAAGCACCGCGTCGATTTCTTCTTTCAATTCCTCTTTTTCCTTGATCCGTGCGAGGTATTTAAAGTAGAATTTGAGTTTACAATCGAGATAAGTATTTATTGCACTTGGACTTAAATTACTTACCGAGTAGGTGTCAACCAGCAACTGAATATGCGTATTCGTTGCCTCAATCCTGATCGGTTCATTGTTTGTTCCCTTAAAATCGAAACTTAAATTCAATTCTTCAATTTCGAAGTCGGAATCGTACAACAACTGGTACAAAAACCTGCTTTTTTCAGAAGACGACACTCCTTCGGTTACAGAATTGTATACCAATACAGTATTCTTTGTGCGCTGGATCATCCGGTAAAAATAATACGCATACATCGCATCCCGGTCTTCGTAGGTAGGCATTCCAAAACCCTTCCGGAGATGATAAGGCACAAAAGAATGGCCGGCAGCTATTCGTGGCAAAAAACCTTCATTCGCAGAGAACAATACCAGATTTTCGAAATCAAGACTTCGCGTTTCGAGTAATCCCATGATCTGTAAACCGGTCAGCGGCTCACCTTCGAATGGAATCGAAATCCGCCTCAAACTCTGATCAAGCAGCCGATATAAAATTTTCACCGGAAAATCGGGCACATTTAACGAGACCAAAGTATCTTTCAATCGCTGAATTGCCAGATAGGACTGAAAAAGATATTCCGATTCCAATTTGACCTGCTCGTTTTCGGTGCTGTCAAATTTCAGCGACAATTCTTTGATCACTTCCAGAAAATAATCCAGAATACCAATCCAGCTATCAGGGCTTGAAAATATTTTAGTTACAAAAGGATTCAGATTCAGCTCCCGGGCATCGATATACACTTTATTCTTTTTATGTATTCCGGAAACAAACTGTTTGATATCCGGACTGACAACAAACTGATGATTCAGCAGTGCCACCACCGGTTTATGGTAAAAAACAGAGGATTTCGACGATTTCCGGATGTTTTTCTGCAGACTGATTAACTGCGAAATAAATCCGTAAACAGGCGTATTTACAAACGGATAACCCATCGTAATGTTAATGTCTTCGAATCTTTTGCCGATGGAAGAAATAACCGGAATCAGCAAATTCTCGTCAGCCAGAACAAATGCAGTGTTATCGAAACGATTGTTCAGATTGAACTTGTCCAAAACCTGGGGCAGATTTATCGCCTGCGCCTGAGTTATGTTTCCGGGAACCGAAACCAGGATAATTTTCCGGTTTTTCGTTTCTGTTTGCTTTTCAGGCACAAAATTCTTCGGCTGCGGAAATAAAACCATATTCGTTCGTAAAAACCGGCCGGCTTCATTTTCAGGATCTTTCAGGTAAAAATCGTGATAATCCCAGAAAAACATGGCTTTATTTTGTTTTTCCAATTTCCTGAAGATCGTTTTCTCGCAGTTATTCAATGCATTAAATCCTATAAAAACATATTTCCTTGCAGTTAACACCGGCAAAAAATCATCAAATTGCTCAGCAACTTCACGGTAAATCATTCCTGAATAAGCCTGCGAATTTTCCTTCAGAACTTTTTTAAACCGGTGGTAAATTCCGGCCAGTTTTATCCAGATTCCGATAAATTTTTCCTTGTTAAACGAATGCGGAACTTTCTCCAGATTGCCCCAAAAATCTTCAATGGCTCGTTTTTGCTCCTCCGACAGATAATCGAACTGATTTTCGAGTTCCTTCAGATCCGAAATATTGCGGAATAAATCGTCAGCATTCAGCAGATATTTGTCGACATCATCAAAATCGGCCAAAAGAATTTCGCCCCAAAAGAAAAACTCGTCGAGCGGTTCCTGATGCCCGGTTTCCTTGCTGTAAACTTCCTGAAGTTTTAATACCAGCGAAACCGGATCAGCCTGCTGCAAGCCGGTGAGCGAGGAAATTAATTCGTTCACCGTAATAATTTCAGGAGATAGCATGGGTTGGCCAATTAGCTCATTCAGGTAGGCGGTAAAAAACACTCCTGCTCTCCTACCTGGAAAAACCAGGCAATATTCGCTTAAATCTGATTGGTGATTGGTATAGATGTAGCTGGCGACCTGCTTTAGAAATGGATTCATTTACTGCTGGATTAGTTTCGTCGATCAAAATCAGTACCTTCAAAACACTGACTTTTTGCTTAATTTGGGTTTAAAGGTAAAACTAAATCTTTTCTTTTGAAGCATGAAAAGCGATGGTTTAAAACGAATCATTTTTTGTATTTTGGATCAACTAAACTTTAACACATGAAACATACTGTTATCCTGATTATTGCCATTGGTTTATGGGGATTTTCTCACGCTCAGGACCGGATTACCGGTCAACCATTTGCAACCCGCTCTGAAGTAATTGCGCAACACGGTATGGCTTGCACCAGCCAGCCACTGGCAACACAAGTGGCCCTCGACATACTTAAAGCCGGTGGAAATGCTGTTGACGCAGCCATTGCAGCTAATGCTGTTCTGGGATTGGTTGAACCCACCGGAAACGGAATGGGTGGCGATCTTTTTGCCATTGTTTGGGATGCAAAATCCCAAAAATTATACGGATTAAATGCCAGTGGCCGGTCCCCATACGATCTTTCGCTTCAATATTTCAAAGACAAAGGGATAAGTAAAGTTCCTTCACACGGGCCATTATCGGTTTCTGTTCCGGGCTGTGTCGATGGTTGGTTTGAACTGAATAAAAAATTCGGCAGACTACCGATGAAAGAAATCCTGAAACCAGCCATAAAATACGCCACCGAAGGATTTCCGCTGACTGAAGTGATTGCCTATTACTGGAAATCGAATTCAAAAGCACTGGAAAATTATTCAGGATTTAAGGAAATTTTTATGCCCGGAGGGAAAGCTCCGGAAAAAGGTGAAGTTTTTAAAAATCCATTTCTGGCAGCCACGCTAACTAAAATTTCGGAAGGTGGACGCGATGTTTTTTACAAAGGCGAAATTGCTCAAAAAATTGTCGACTATGTCCGGAATGAAGGCGGTTTCCTGAGTATGCGCGATTTCGGGGATCATCATTCGGATTGGATTGAACCGGTTTCGACCAATTACCGCGGATACGATGTTTGGGAATTGCCGCCCAACGGACAGGGAATTGCCGTACTTCAAATCCTGAATGTGCTTGAAAACTACGACATCAAATCGATGGGATATGGAAGTGCTGAATATGTGCATACTTTCGTTGAAGCAAAAAAACTGGCTTTTGAAGACCGCGCCAAATTTTATGCTGATCCCGAATTCAATAAACTTCCGGTGGAAGGACTGATCTCGAAGGAATATGCGAAAGAGCGGAAAAAACTGATAAACCCGGACCGGGCAGCTAAAATTTATCCGGCAGGAAATCCGGAACATGGAAACACTATTTACCTCACCACAGCCGATCAGGAGGGGAACATGGTATCACTCATTCAAAGTAATTACCGCGGCATGGGCTCCGGAATGACTCCCGGGAAACTGGGTTTTGTTCTTCAGGACCGTGGCGAAATGTTTTCGTTGGACCCCAATCACATGAATAAATTCGAACCTCATAAACGGCCATTCCACACCATCATACCCGGTTTTATAACTAAAGACGGAAAACCTTACATTAGTTTTGGACTGATGGGCGGATCGATGCAACCACAGGGACATGCACAGATTGTGGTTAACCTGATCGATTTTGGAATGAACCTTCAGGAAGCTGGTGATGCCCCGAGGATTTGCCACGAAGGATCGAGCGAACCGACCGACGAAAAAATGACCGATGGCGGAATTGTGTACCTCGAAAGTGGATTTCCTTACCAAACGGTACGCCATTTGCTAGGCAAAGGCCATCATATTCAATATACCAACGGAATTTATGGCGGCTACCAGGCTATAAAATGGGATGGATTGAACAAAGTTTTCTACGGAGCATCCGAATCGAGAAAAGACGGGCAGGCTGCCGGGTATTAATTGAAGGACTGAAGGATTGAAGGATTGAAGGACTGAAGGACCGAAATTAGAATTCAGAAACAGAAATAAGAACTTGAAACATTAAAACAGAAAACCATGAAAAACAAAATTCTCTGGGCATTTTTCGCCCTTCTGCCATTTTTGGCCATGAGTCAGGATGAGCGCACAGCAAAAGACATTTCCTACATCGACGTGGTTGGGAATGGTGAAAAGGAAATAGTACCCGATCAGATATTTATTTCATTTACCCTGAAGGAAAGATTTGAAGGTAAAAAGAAGCTTGAAATTGAAGATCAGGAAAAAGAACTGAAGAAAAAACTGATTAAACTGGGAATTGACCTGAACGATTTGCAGCTGGCTGACGCCAGTTCGGATTACATAAAAATCAAACGAAAAAAGAATGATGTAATTTCAGCCAAAGACTACCTTTTAAAAGTTTCGAATACCACAATCCTGGCCCAGGTTTTCGATTTACTGGACGAAATAAATGCATTTAATGCCGATATCCAGCGGGTTGACCATTCGGAAATTAAACGGTTCAAAAAAGAAGTGAAAATGCAAGCTGTGCAGGATGCCAAAGAAAAAGCCGGCTATCTGCTTGGTGCAATTGATGAAAATCTGGGAAAACCAATTTTTATTCAGGAACGGGAAGGTTATGATGTTTACCAGCCCATGATGCGGAAATCGGCCATGATGAATATGGCAGAAATGGACGCTGCTGGTCAGGAAGAAACTTTGCCGGAATTAGCGTTTCAAAAGATCAAATTAAAGTTCACTGTTTCGGCCCGGTTTGCCATTAAATAGCCAGCTTAGTTATCGAAAAAAAGGCTGCAAACATTGAATGTTTGCAGCCTTTTCTATTTTAAATATCCGATTCGGATTATTTTCCGCTTTTGATATCCTTCACCATGTCGGCCGTAATCGGATCAAACTGATTTCCAAAACTCGAACGGATGTAAGTTAAAACATCAGCTACTTCCTCGTTGGTCAGATTCGCATGCGATGGCATGAAATTATTATATATTTCACCGTTCACTTCAACTTTTCCACTTAATCCTTTCATCATCAGATTAACCAGCACCTGTGGTTCTTTGCCAACCCAACTTCCGGGCCCCAGGGGCGGATGCATGTTTGGTACTCCGGAACCATCAGCCTGATGACAATCCAGACAATATTCTTCGTAAACTTTTTTCCCGGGCAAACTTTCTTCGGCAACCTTCTCCGGAAGTTTATCCTGAATTTCATTGGCCAATTGTTCTGAACTTACTGCTTCAACTTTCTTTTTTTCACCACCACTCTGGCATGAAATTACGAACAGGCCCACTATGGACAGAAATAAGAACAAGTTGTTTTTTTGTTTCATTTTTCAAGTTATAAGATTAATCACCAAGGCATTTTATATTATTTTCCGTTATATATGATCCTGTAAATCCGGCCACTGACATCATCCGAAACGAAAAGTGAACCATCCGGAGCCTGCGCAAGTCCGCAGGGACGGTGTTTGGCATCACGGGGACTTTTCACGACATCAACTCCGGAAAAACCACTGGCAAAAACTTCCCAGTTTCCGGTCGGAATGGCTCCGTTAAAAGGCATAAAAATCACATGGTAACCTTCCTGTGGTTCAGGTGCGCGGTTCCACGAGCCATGAAATGCGATAAACGCTCCGTTTTTATATTTTTCAGGAAACATGTCTCCAGTGTAAAAAAGCACATCGTTTGGTGCGGTGTGTGCCGGAAAGGCCCAGATTGGATCATCGGCAGCGTCACAACGGTCGGTTTTCATTCCATCGCCGCCATATTCAGGAGCAAGTACTTTTTTATTTTGAGCCGGATCGAAATAACAGTATGGCCAGCCAAAATTCGAACCGTCTTCAACAAGCAAAAATTCCTCTGCAGGCAAAACAGCGTTTTGCTCATCGGTATAATATTCAGGAAAGAACTGCGACAACTGGTCGCGACCATGCTGAAGGGCAAATAACTTATTCACTTCATTGTTCCAGGTAATTGCCACTGCATTTCTTATTCCTGAAGCATAACGATAACCGTCTTTTGCCTGATCCTGGTTCAGAACATCATCCTTAAATCTCCAGATTCCTGCGTGTAAATCGAGCAGTGGACACGGATCCATTCCCGGTGATCCTTTTGTGCGATCCTGTACCTGGCAGGCATTCGAAGGAGCACCAACGGTGACATACATGTTCCCATCCTGGTCAAAAGCCAGCGGTTTTGTTTCGTGTTGATTTTGTGGTAAAAAACCTGCAGCAACGATTTCAACATTTTCAGAGGGACCCAATTCTCCTTCGGTTAGTTTATAGCGAACAACCACGGTATCAGCACCAAAATAAACATAGCCTTTGTGCAGTCCGATTCCGGTTCCATCGTAAATACCATGATATTTAATGACATCGGCACGTCCGTCGCCATTTTCATCGCGCAGACAAACCAGTCCTCCCCCATTTTTAACCCGGCTAAGTGAAACATACACATCGCCATTTGAATTCACGTCCAGATGTCGCGCATGCCCAAGTGTATCAGCATAAATTAATGCAGAAAAGCCTTCAGGAACTTTGATTCCTGCATTATCGGCATCGGGCTGAATGTTTTTATTTGAATTCGGCTGACAACCGGCAAAAAATACCAGCGCAACCATCCAGAACAATATTCGCTTCATAATTAATGTTTTAGTTGGAAATACTTATCTCGATTTCAGAATAAAAACCAACTATTCAGGCTTTTGTTTAATGAACAGGTTAAATTAATCAAACCATAAAATTTCAAAACGTAATTTAAGGATATTTATTTATGAAATATCCGGAATCATTTCCTGAATTTCTATTTTTGCCGCGCAAATAATATCAACGATCTGTATGAAAGGAATTTTGACGATTGGATTACTCATTTTTTCGAACTCGTTTATGACGATGGCCTGGTACGGGCATTTGAAATTCGCTGAACTAAAATGGTTTAATAAACTGGGGATCATCTCCATTGTACTCATCAGCTGGGGAATTGCACTTTTCGAATACATGTTCCAGGTTCCGGCTAACAGGATGGGTTTTAAAGAAAACGGCGGCCCATTTTCACTGATCGAATTGAAAGTAATTCAGGAAGTTATTACTTTACTTGTGTTCTCTATCTTTTCAATTGTCTTTTTCAAAAACGAAAACTTCAGGATGAATCACCTGATTGGTTTTGTATTTCTGATTCTGGCCGTTTATTTCATCTTCAAAAAATAGGCTTATCCTTCATTCATTTTTTTTGCACGGTTCGCATAATATTGCTGCAAGATGCTGCTATCGTCCGATTCTTTCGATAAAGATTCGATGGTATTTTCCGGAACTTCGCAGAGATCGAGTGCAATTAATCCATCCAGACAATTATTAAATTTCGGATCGACATTGAATCCAATAATTTTCGCGTTCAGCTTAATGTACTTTTTCAGCAAAACCGGCAATCCTGAATTTAACTCATCCACATCCCCAATCAGTTTATCGAGCGAATTGATGTCATTGTCCATCGTTTGCATGATGATGTTCAGGTTCTGATCAACGGTTTTAAATTTAAACGAATTTCGTGGCGTGATACTTCTGGCCAGTTTCCAGTCGAAATGATAGGTCATGATAAATTTAATGATCATTTCCTTTGAAGTTGTGGAATAGTCGTCGCTGACACTCACCGGCCCCATCAGATACCGGTATTCCGGATTTTTAAGCGTGAAATACAAGATACCTTTCCAGAGCAGAAAAAGTGGCATCGGTTTTTTCTGATATTCCTTTACCACGAATGACCGGCCCAGTTCCATTGTTTCCATCAGCATGGCCGAAAGATCGTCTTTGATCCGGAAAAGACTGTGAATATAAAAGCCGCGTACACCGTATTTGTGCATAATTTCAGCCCCTTTCCCGATGCGGTAGGCGCCTGCAATCATTTCGGCTTCGGCATCCCAGATGAACATCTGGTGGTAGTACAAATCAAATTCATCCAGATCGATGCTTCGGTTTGTACCCTCGCCAACCTGACGAAAAGTGACTTCACGAAGCCGCCCTATTTCGAGCAAAATATGCGGAATCCGCTTGGTTGGCACGCAATAAACCGAATAGCTTTTCACCTGGAACAACAGAAATTCGGCGTCCAGACCATGAAGCTCCTGAACGACTGTTTCATGTGGAATTGGTTCTGCAATGGGCTCAACTTTTTGTTGCCGTTTGAGCGAATAATTAAAGAATTTCCGGACTTCAATTTTTGAACTGAGCAAATATGTTTTTGCACGTAAAAATCGTCCGAACTGGTAAACATCCGAGAATTTATCCTGTTCCGAAACCTGCACGGCATTTCCGATCCTGATTTTGACCGGTTTTTTCCGGTGGTACAATATTTCAGTCGGAAGTTTCATCGTTTTAAGTGCCGGATGAATATTCCCCATCAGGTAAAACAAACGGCTGTTATTACCCTGAAAATGAACAGGAACCACCGGAACTTTCTGCGATTTGATAAATTTAAGGGTTGAATACTGCCATTGTTTATCCGTAAGTAATCGGGTTGAATCAAATTTTGAAACATCGCCGGCAGGAAAAATACACAGGATTCCCCCATCCTGCAGATGACCGGCAGCTTTCTCTGATTTAGAATTATCGGTTCGCTTATCATTTTTTGAGGTCAGAGTATCTTCTTCAAAAAAATAGTCCCGGATCGGATCAATCTTCTGAAGCAAATGAGTTGAAACAATTTTCACATCAGAGCGAACCAGACTCAGCATCCGGATGAGCAAAATGCTTTCGAGACCGCCAAAAGGATGGTTACTCACAACAATTGCCGGACCTGATTTTGGAAACCGCTTTCTCAGCTCAGCTTCGTCGAAGGTGTAATTGATATTCAAAATCCGGATTAATTCATCGATAAATTCCAATCCGGTTTTATCCCCAATCTGGTCATAAACCTTGTTCAACTTATCGAACCGCAGCAAAAGCATGATGAATCGTGCGAAATGTTCACCACCAATAAAGCTTAGTTTGGGATTTGCTTTCAGAATGTCAATCGGTTTAAAAAATTCCATATCAATTTCAAGGATGAATTAAATTAATAAAGAAACATTTACAACTTCACAGAACTTCTCCGGTCAGAAACAGCAACAATTTCGACAAAGAATTCTTAAAAATGAACATTTTTTTCGGTCATTTGTAAAAGGATTAACTTAATTCGCATTAAAATTTAAATAAATTGAATATTCTTTATCAAAAATACGACATCAACGATTGGTTACCTACCACAAAAAAGGAAGTTGAATCCCGTGGATGGGACAGTCTGGATGTAATCCTGTTTACAGGAGACGCCTATGTCGATCACCCTTCTTTTGGCGCTGCCGTGATCGGCCGGATTCTCGAAGCCGAAGGCCTTAAAGTTGCCATTGTACCTCAACCTAACTGGCAGGATGATTTACGCGATTTCAAAAAACTGGGCAAACCAAATCTGTATTTTGCTGTAACTGCCGGAAATATGGACTCGATGGTGAACCATTATACGGCAAACAAGAGGAAACGGTCGAACGATGCCTATACACCGGGAGGACGGGCTGGCGGACGGCCCGATTATGCCGGCACTGTTTACTGCAATATCCTGAAAGAATTGTTTCCGGATGTGCCTTTGGTGGTTGGTGGTATTGAAGCATCTTTACGCCGGGTAACTCATTACGATTACTGGAGCGACAAGCTGAAACCTTCAGCCCTGGTGGACACCAAAGCAGATATGCTTTTCTACGGAATGGGCGAAAAATCTATTCTGGAATACACGCATTTGCTGCAAAAGGGAGTCGATTACAAGAAACTGACAAACATTCCGCAAACCGCCTTTCTGGTCGATAAAAGTGAAAATTATGTGACCAATAAAAAGTGGAACAGCCTGGAATTGTATTCCTACGAAGAATGTCTGGAAGACAAAAAGAAATTTGCCAAAAATTTCATGCACATCGAAGAAGAATCGAATAAAGTGGAGGCAAATGTTATTAAGCAGAATGTTGGCAATCAAACAGTAATAGTCAATCCACCCTGGCCACCGCTCGAAGAAAAAGAAATCGATCGTTTTTACGATTTGCCATTTACCCGTCTGCCCCACCCGCGTTATAAAAACAAGGAAGAAATTCCGGCTTATAAAATGATCCGCCATTCGGTAAACATTCACCGCGGATGTTTTGGAGGTTGTACCTTTTGTACCATTTCGGCACATCAGGGCAAATTTATTGCCAGCCGTTCCGAAGAATCGGTTTTGAAAGAAGTTGACAAACTTGTTCTGATGCCTGATTTTAAAGGATATATTTCCGATCTGGGCGGACCATCGGCCAACATGTACAAAATGAAAGGAATCCATCAGGAAATTTGCAACAAATGCAAACGGCCTTCCTGCGTTTTTCCTGATGTGTGTAAAAACCTGAATATCGATCACAAACCGATGCTCGACCTGTACAAAAAAGTACGGCAGCACCCCGATGTAAAAAAAGCTTTCGTTGGCAGCGGAATCCGGTACGACATGATTCTGAAGGAAACCAGCGATCCGGTAGTCAATAAAAACAACATGGAATACCTGCGTGAGGTGATCAAACACCATGTCTCCGGAAGGCTGAAAGTAGCTCCGGAACACACATCAGATCAGGTTCTCGACCTGATGCGGAAACCTTCGTTCAAACTGTTTCACAAGCTGAACAAGGTTTTTCAGGAAATAAACAAAGAAGAAGGTTTGAACCAGCAGCTGATTCCGTATTTCATTTCGAGTCATCCCGGATGCGAAAACATGGACATGGCTAATCTGGCAGTTGAAACAAAACAGCTCGATTTTAAACTCGAACAGGTTCAGGATTTCACCCCAACTCCCATGACACTGGCTACTGTAATTTATTACACTGGTTTTCATCCGTATACTATGCAACCGGTATTTACAGCTAAAAGTCAGAAAGAAAAACTGGCCCAGCGCAAGTATTTTTTCTGGTACCAGCGCGAATATCACCAGGAAATAAAAAACGAATTGCTGCGCCAAAACCGACGCGATTTGCTGGATGGATTGTTCGGCTCTCCGGCAAAAGACAAAGAAAGCGGGAACCCACAGCGGGAAACACGCACAGACCGGCCATTCAAAAAGAAACGTTCGAATTTTAATTAACCGGATACAAAATTTAAGAGACTGTTTAAATTTTATTTATTCAATATGCATAAAAGTTCAACCCCTTCAGGGTTGCTGGATTATATCATTCATTTTCCGTGGGTTAACACCCACGGTTATTAAAATCACACCCTTTCAGGGTTGAAAGAACCAAAAGTCCGAAGGACTTGAATTTGAATAACCTCCGGTGAAACCGGAGGCAAATGAACTAATAAGTTGGAGAACCCCGAAGTGGGTTCAATTTAAATTTAAACAGTTTTTAAGTTTGATAAAAAAATTATGCGTAAGATATATTCGACTATCCTAATTCTTTCAACGCTCCTGTTTAGTTCGTGTGCCGAATTGGGTCAGATTGCACAAACAGTGGCCAGTCAGAACCTACCTTTAACCAATACAGAAATTGTGGCCGGACTCAAAGAAGCTCTTTTGGTGGGTGCTGACAGTTCTGTAACCAGACTATCGGCGATCGACGGATATTTGAAAGATCAGGCGGTTAAAATTCTGCTTCCTCCGGAAGCAAAGGAAATTACCGATCATATTTCAAAACTTCCGGGAGGATCAAAATTGGTTGACGATGTGATTATCCGGATAAACCGGGCAGCTGAAGATGCGGCCAAACAGGCCAAACCGATTTTTGTGAACAGTGTGAAAGAAATGACTTTTGCCGACGGATTGCAGATTTTAAAAGGCCCCGACAATGCTGCCACACAATATTTCAAATCGAAAACTCTGGATCAGCTCAGCAATTTATACCGCCCAAAAATCAGGGAATCATTAAATAAAAATTTGATTGCCGGAATTTCGACCCAGCAATCGTGGAACGAACTTACCACCAACTGGAATAAAGTTGCGGGTTCTTCAGTTGGAAGAATTGCAGGTTTAAAAACCGTAAATGTTCAGCTGGAAGACTACCTGCTGCAACAAGCCTTAAATGGGTTATTCCTTAAAATTGAGGAACGTGAAAAAGATATCCGGACCAATGCCAATGCACGGGTTTCGAATATTTTAAAACGTGTTTTTGGCAGTCAATTGTAAAGTTAGAAATACTATTCAAAATCGCAGTTCTATCCTTTGCCGTCCCATTTATGTGACGGATTATTGAAACAAACGGCCCTGCCAGGTATTTCGTTCTTCCAGTAATTTTTCAAGTTTAGCTGTAAATTCGAAATTTTTCAATCCCCATCGTGGTGCAATCAGAAGATCGTCAGGAGCTTCACTCACAAATCGCTCTACAACGATGCGGGGATTAAGCAATTCCAGGTAGTGAACAATCAAATCCAGATACCCTTCTACTGTAAACATGTTAAACGATTCCGGATTCTGTACAAAGTCTTTATACATGCGGGTTCCCTTGTGAATCTGCAACTGATGAAGCTTTAAATTTTCAACCGGAAGTGCTGAAATAATTCTTGCCTGATCGAGAAAATCATTTGCCGTCTCGCCGGGTAATCCTAAAATCAAATGTGCACAGTTATGAATCGAGCGGCGTGCAGTTTCTTCCAAAGCCCAGATCGATTCAGTAAAATTATGCCCCCGGTTCATTTGATCCAGGCTTGAGTCTTTGTGCGATTCGATGCCAAACTCAAGCATCACATAATGTTTTCTGGCAAGTTCCTCAAGGTAGTCCAGGACCTCGTTATTCACACAATCAGGTCTGGTGGCTATAACCAATCCAATCACTTCTTCATGCGCCAAAGCCTCTTCATACAATTCCTTCAGATTTTTGAGCGGAGCATATGTGTTGCTGTACGCCTGAAAATAGGCCAGGTATTTCATCGAATTGTATTTTCTGGAAAAAAACTCAATTCCCTCCCCGATCTGAGTGCTGACACTTTTCTCCAAATGGCAATATGCCGGTGAAAAAGTCTGGTTATTGCAGTACGAACAACCTCCCGTTCCGCGCGAACCATCGCGGTTAGGACAGGTAAAGCCGGCATCGATGGAGATTTTCTGCACTCTGCCGTCAAATTTTCTCCGGAAATATCCGGAAAAATCGTTGTATCGTTTTGTACTTCCCCACGGAAACTGATTCATACCCCATCGTTTTTTTATCCGGAGCAAAAGTAGTTCTAATTTGTAGCTTCCAAAACGAATTTCGGTTTGGGTACACGATGTTGTTCCTGAATATGGCGAATAAAAAAGACCTTTAAAATAAATCAAAAGCAAGACTAAAACTGGAGACACAACCAATACGAATCAGCCTAAAGACAACATTTCGCTGATTTACTGACGATTAGACTAAACAGATCAACACAAAAACTGTTAAAAAAACGTTTATAACTTTTAGACCTGACAGAGATATCTGGCTAAATTCTTCAGTTTGATTTTATAAATTTAAAAAACGATAAATCGCTGATATGCTAGAAACAGGAGACATCAGCCAAATTGTGGCAAGAGGAAGCGATCCAACCCGGATCGAACA
This sequence comes from Prolixibacteraceae bacterium, assembly GCA_049277435.1. Taxonomy (GTDB): domain Bacteria; phylum Bacteroidota; class Bacteroidia; order Bacteroidales; family Prolixibacteraceae; genus Aquipluma. The sequence continues at coordinate 14,222 of JBASYJ010000245.1, read as the reverse complement.
ACAGATTGAAAATTTTAAAACCGGATTTCCATTCCTTAAAATAACTGAAGCGGCCGGTATTTCGCATGGCATCATTCGTCTGACCGAAACCGACATTCAGAAATACATTTCAGTTTTTGAATCAAAAGTTGAAGGTGGATTAAACCTCATCAAATTTGTTCCGGCATCGGGCGCGGCGAGCCGCATGTTCAAATCCTTGTACGAAGCACTTGAAGAACTTCAGAATGGAAATGATCCTGAATCAGTTCTAAAAAAAGCTGAAATCTCCAAATTCTTTTCTTCATTGCAGGATTTCGCTTTTTATGATGATTTAGTAGATTTGGCTGCTGCTGAAAACAAAACCATCGATCAAATTCCTGCCCTGAAAATTCTGGAATGGGTTTTAACTGAAACAGGCCTGAATTATGGAAATCTGCCAAAAGGACTTTTGAAATTTCATCGCTATACAGAAGGCAGCCGGACTTCGACTGAAGAACATTTTGCTGAAGGTGCTGCATATTGCAGGAACAAGGAAGGAAAAGTAAAAATTCATTTTACCGTTTCGCCCGAACACCAGCGAGTTTTTGAACAGCACATCGACAGGATAAAATCCGGATACGAAAAACAATTTGGAGTGAGCTTCGAAATTAGCTTTTCAAATCAGAAATTATCAACCGATACACTGGCTGTCACTCCGGAAAATGAGCCATTTCGAAATAATGACGGAAGTTTGTTATTCAGACCAGCCGGACATGGGGCAATTCTGGAAAACCTGAATGAACTCGATGCTGATCTGATCTTCATTAAAAACATCGACAATGTTGTTCCCGATCGGTTAAAAAAGGAAACGATCGATTACAAAAAAGCTTTGGCCGGAATTCTGCTTAGCCTTCAGGAACAAATATTTTATTACCAGAAAACGCTGAAAGAACATCATCCGGCTACACTCGAAAGTGGTTTTTATGCCGAAGCTGCTAATTTTCTGGAAAATGTGTTACACATCACACCGCCAAATAATCAGTATTACAGCGAGAAAGAAGAATTATACCATTATTTCAGCACAAAATTTAACCGGCCGGTTCGTGTTTGCGGTATGGTTAAAAATGAAGGAGAACCGGGAGGCGGTCCGTTTTTCGCATGGAATAACGATCGTTCGGTTTCGTTGCAGATTGCGGAAAGTTCACAATTGGATTTATCTGATCCTGAACAAGCTGAAATTGCAAAAAATGCAAGCCACTTTAATCCGGTTGATCTGGTTTGCGGCCCCAAAAATTACCTGGGAGAGAAATACGATCTGCTCAGTTTTGTTGATCCAAAAACAGGTTTTATTTCAACAAAATCGAAAGACGGAAAAGATCTGAAAGCACAGGAATTACCAGGATTATGGAACGGTTCGATGTCGGACTGGAATACTATTTTTGTTGAAGTTCCGATTGAAACGTTCAATCCGGTAAAAACGGTGAACGACTTGATTCGAAAAGAGCATCAGACTAAATGAGTCAAATCGAAAAGTATTCTTAACTTTGCAAACTTTCAATATTGAAATATGAACGAGGACGCCAGAGATAACTTTGAAGAGGATGATTTCCAGGAGGCAGTAACACGTTTCAAAAAAATGGTTAAAACAAATACTACAAATTACTTCGATGTTTTCGAAGTAGAGGGTATTATTGATCATTTTTTAGAGGATGGCCGGTTTAATCTGGCGAAAAAAGCTGTTGAAACCGGACTCAGACTTCACCCTTCATCCATTTCGATAAAAATTCGTCAGGCACAGGTACTGATGCACGAGGGCCGTCTGGAAGAATGTTTGGAACTCCTGAACATGATTAGTAAAATTGAAAAATCCAATCCGGATTTATTCCTGACCAAAGGTGCTGCACTGACTCTACTTGGAGATTTTGCCCAGGCAATTGAAGCCTATGAGATTGCTTTAAAAATGCCGATTGACGAACCAGACGAAACCTTGTACAACATCGGAGTTTCATTTGGTCAGGAGGGCGAAACACAGCTGGCAATTAAATACCTCGAAAAAGCGCATCAGGCAAATCCGGCTAACGAGATTGTTTTATACGAACTCGGTTATTATTTCGACCGGGATTCGCAATTTGAACGAAGTATCGAACATTACAACAAATATCTTGATCTCGATCCGTTTAACCATTCGGTGTGGTACAACATTGGGATCACTTATAACCGGATGGGCGTATTTGACAAAGCGATTGAAGCTTACGATTATGCCCTGGTTTTAAATGAAGAATTTTTGCATGCTCACTTTAATAAGGCCAATGCCCTGGCCAACAACAATCAGTTTGAGGAAGCCATTAAATGTTACCTTGAATATCTCCCCCGGGACAATGAAAACGACGATGCATATTGCTACCTGGCTGAATGTTACCTGAACACAGAACAATACAGCGAAGCATTGGCCAATTACCAGAATGCTATCCGGATCAATGAGGAAAATTCGAGCGCCTGGTATGGATCGGGATTAATTATGTGGTCGGAAGGGCAGTTGACAGAAGCTCAGGCTTTCATTAAAAAAGCGCTGGAACTCGAAGACGACAATGCAGATTTCTGGTCGATGAATGCGAAAATACACGCTGAACTGAACGAAACCAAAGAATCTGTAGCATCATTCGAAATGGCAACGATGCTCGATCCTGAAAACATTGAAAACTGGCTGGCTTATTCAGAAATGTATTTTGATTTGGATGATACCGACCGTGCAATTAAAGTGTTGAAAGCAGCCAATAAAATAAATAAATCAAATGCCTATTTGAACTACCGGCTGACAGCATATCTGCTCGATAAAAACGATGAACTTGAAGCTGCCTGTCATTTTGAAAAGGCCCTGAAACTTGATTTCAGCAAACAAAATGAATTGTTTGAATTTTATCCTGAAGCATCAAAAATTGAATCAATAAAAAAACTTTTATCACAATACCAATCAACGAAATTTTAGAACAATGAATTTTCGATTGCCTTTTATGCCCGAACGACCTGCACAACCACGGGAGAGCGGATTAACCATGGTCATGGACAAAGGATTAAGTCTACGGGAAGCTGAGGATATGTGCGACATTTCAGCTCCTTATTGCGACCTGATCAAACTGGGATTTGGAACATCTATCATTACAAACCGGCTCGATGAAAAAATTAAATTATATAAATCGACCGGTTTAAAACCATACTTTGGAGGTACACTATTCGAAGCTTTTGCCGTTCGCGGAATGTTTGATGAGTACCGTCGTTTTCTCGACAAATATGATATGGAAATGGTCGAAGTTTCCGACGGGGTTATGGAACTGGATCACGATCTAAAGTGTGATTATATTTCGAAACTGAGTGCCGATTACACTGTATTATCAGAAGTTGGATCAAAACTCAAGGGAAAAGAAATTACGAACGAACAATGGATTTCGTATATGCAGACTGAACTGGGCGCCGGCGCCTGGAAAGTCATTGCTGAAGCCCGGGAAAGCGGAAATATGGGAATTTACAATGATGACGGATCGGCTAATTTCGAATTGATTTTAAGCCTGAAGAAAGCACTTAATCCGGATACTATCTTGTGGGAAGCACCATTGAAGAATCAACAGGTCTGGTTTATCAAGCTACTGGGTCCGAATGTTAACCTTGGAAATATCGCAACCAATGAAATTATTCCACTCGAAACATTGCGACTTGGGCTTCGTGGAGATACCTTACTTACATTTATACCCTGCCAGCATAACTGGGATATATAAAACAAAAAAGGTAGTTGACATCAACTACCTTTTTTGTTTTATATATTATTCCGAAAAATAAGGTCACAAAAAACCCGCCGGGTAAGGTGTGAGGTAATTTTCCGGCGGGGGTTATTAATAAGTAACTGTATTTTATAAAAAACATTAATTCTCAGAATCTTGTTCATCCAAAAATAATCAAAAATCGGGAACTGTATTCCAGCTTAACTAATGAATTACAAAGCAAAAGTCAATCATTCCTTAATAATAGATGTTAAACTCAAAAAATCGAGGTGAAGTATTATAATACATGACTATTTAGTACTTTAGTTTCCCATTTTCAGGAATAAAACAAATATTAAAAAAAATATCCAATTTTGATTTTGCTGATATGAAAAACTATTCTTTTTATTTGTTGCTTTCAGGACTTATTTTTTCATTTTTAGTCAGTATCGGTCAGGAAGAAACTACACTGGTTCAGATTTCAGATCCGGTGCCTGTTTTTTCATATGAAAAGTCGCCGGGAATCGTGCAAAATATCTCAGAGTTGAAAGGCAAAACAGTGCTGATTACCTTTTTTGCTACCTGGTGTGGCCCTTGCCGAAAAGAACTGCCTTTTATTCAAGCTGAAATTTACAACAAGTATAAAAACAGTCCGAAATTCGAAGTTCTGATATTTGGCCGCGAACACAGTTGGGAGGAAGTCAGTAACTTTAAGGCTGAGAATAAATTCTCTATGCCATTCTATCCTGATCCGGAACGTAAAATCTATTCGCTTTTTGCCGGTCAGTATATCCCACGAAATTTTCTGGTGTCAGCCGAAGGAAAAATCCTGTTTAGCTCAGTTGGATTTGAAGAGAAAGATTTTGAAACTTTAAAGAAACTGATTGAAAAACAGGTTAAAAACAAATAACATTAAATGTAATAATTGCATAAAAACAAAGAACCAGGCATTTAAAAATATGCCTGGTTCTTTGTTTTTATGCAATGCGAAACTATTTCGCTGCAATTGTTTCAATTTCGATTAAAACACCCAGAGGCAAATCTTTAACAGCAAAAGCTGCCCTGGCAGGTGGATTAATGTTGTAATACTTACCATACACTTCATTCATGGCTTTAAAATTGGCCATGTCACTCAATAAACAGGTCGATTTCACCACATCCGAAAAACTATATCCGGCTTCAGCTAAAATTGCTCCGATGTTTTTCAAAACCTGTTCGGTCTGTTCGGTAATTCCGCCTTCAGTAATTTTCATTGTTTCAGGAACAAGTGGGATCTGGCCTGAAACGTAAAGTGTATTATTTATTTCAACAGCCTGACTGTAAGGTCCGATTGCTGAAGGAGCCTTGCTTGTTTCGATAATTCGTCTCATAAAATTGAATATTGAAGGTTAAAATTAGCTGTGTTTCTCCGACAGGTATCTTTCAGCATCAATCGCTGCCATACAGCCCGAACCTGCAGCAGTAACAGCCTGGCGGTATATTGAATCCTGAACATCGCCACAGGCAAACACTCCTTCAACATTGGTTTTTGAAGTTCCCGGAATAGTTTTGATGTATCCAACTTCATCAGTGGCCACAAATTCTTTCACAAAATCAGAGTTTGGTTTATGTCCGATGGCCAAAAAGAATCCGTCAATTTTAATGGCTACTTCTTCCTGTTCCGGAGTTCCTTTCTTTTTCCACAAAATGGCACCTTCAACAACTCCATCGCCAAATAAACCTTTAGTCTGGTGTTCCCACAGTACTTCAATATTTTTGGTTTTAAGCACACGTTCCTGCATCACTTTCGACGCACGCAGTTCATTCCGGCGGACAATCAGGTAAACCTTGTTTACCAAACCCGCCAGATAGATGGCTTCTTCGGCAGCAGTATCGCCACCTCCAACAACGGCAACATCTTTTCCGCGGTAGAAAAATCCATCACAGGTTGCACAGGCAGACACACCACCACCGGCATATTTTTTCTCGTCTTCAAGTCCCAGATATTTTGCTGTCGCTCCTGTTGCGATAATCACAACTTCAGTTTCTATAAGTTTCTTTTCATCAATCCAAACCTTGTGAATTGGTCCTGAAAAATCAACTTTTGTAGCTAATCCCCATCTGACATCGGTTCCGAAACGAACAGCCTGCGCTTTCAAATCCTCCATCATTTCAGGACCGGTAATACCTTGCGGATAACCCGGAAAATTTTCGACTTCTGTAGTTGTCGTTAGCTGACCGCCCGGCTGAAGGCCCTCGTACATGACCGGACTAAGATTTGCACGTGCGGCATAAATCGCTGCGGTATATCCGGCCGGACCAGATCCGATAATCAGGCATTTTACTTTTTCAGATTCAGTAGGTTGGAGGTTATTGTTACTCGTTGTATCGTCAAGATTTAAAGGCTTAAACATGTCTTATTTATTTTTAAATTTTCGTCTTCAAAGGTACGAAACATGTAAACATGAACAAATGCATGTTAATCAATAATTGCGATATACTCATAGACAAAACTGAATAGTTATAGAACATACAAAATCGAACATATGACCACAATTGAAAATTATTTTTAACACATCAAACGTAAATATATTCAAAGAAAAGAGTAACCATCAAGCTTCCAAAATAAGTCTATCATATTAATTATTAACACAATACAGACTAAATAAATTAAGATTTTTTAAGAATTTGAAGGTAACATTCTTCAAAATTACTGTGTACAACAACTTGAAACCAAATAAAAAAATAAGGCAAGGTGAGGAAAAGGATAATAGCTATTCGGAGACAATCAAGGATTCATCTCCCAAAAGAAAATTTGTGGTATTATAGTGAAGAAAGCACATTAAAACAATCTCCTGACAGCAAGAAAGATGCCTATAAATATGATCGGACAAGTATATTGCTTGAGGATTTAAATCACCGTTCGCTGGCAAATGCGGGAAGAAACCGAAATACCAAAGACCCTCTTTTTATTGTTGACTGGCAGATGTCTGATGTTTACTGATCTGAATACTTCATAAAAAAACTAGTAGAAATCAACCCATTCGCATTGGTACAATGATTGATTGATACTGTTGTAGTATACTAGATTCGTAATCTCTCCCTGAATTCAGGTCAGTTAAAACCTGAAAATAATGGAAACTGAGACGATATATTTTTTATACCGGAATCAATGAATGTACTTATGTTCGGGTGGGAATTTCCGCCAAACATCTCGGGTGGATTAGGAACTGCCTGCCATGGCATCGTTAAAGGCTTATCAACTTTCGACGATATACATGTGGTATTTGTTATTCCGAAGGCACATGGAAACGAACAAATAAACAAATACCAGCTTATCAGTGCCGATCAGGTCGACATTGAATGTAAATCACCCTCTCCAGTTCAACATCCAGTTTTCATAAAAGTACTTGAAGTTCCCTCTGCCCTGTCACCGTATTTAAATCCTGAAAGTTATTCCAGAAAATTAATCCAAACTGAAAAGAAAGGTGAAATTTCACAACACGGAAAAAGAATCTATTTTTCAGGAAAATACGGGCCAAATCTTTATGATGAAATTAACAATTATGCCATTGTAGCAAAAACAATAGCCGAAGAGAATGAATTTCAACTAATCCATGCCCACGACTGGCTTACTTTTCCAGCGGCAATTGCAGCAAAAAAAGCTTCAGGAGCTCCATTAATTTTACATATTCATTCAACCGATTTTGACCGCAGCGGAGGATCTGTGAACCCGACTATTTTCAGAATCGAAAAACAAGGAATGGAAGAAGCAGACCGCATAATTACGGTCAGCAACCTCATAAAAAAAAGACTAATTAGCCAGTACAACATTTCACCTGAAAAAATTACTACTGTTTATAATGCCATTGATCCTGTTCCGGAGAAGAAGAAAACTGTCAAACATTCCGGAAAAATAAAAACTGTAACATTTTTAGGCCGAATAACCATACAAAAAGGTCCTGCTTATTTTGCTGAAGTTGCAAGACTTATTCATAAAAAAATGAAGAATGTACGCTTCATTATGGCTGGAAATGGTGAATTGCGTGACCAGATTGTAGAGTGTTGCGCCAAATACCGGATTAGCAACCGGTTTCATTTCACCGGATTTCTCTGCGGCGATGAAGTCTCTGAAATCCTAAATAAAAGTGATGTTTTTATCATGCCATCGGTTTCTGAACCATTTGGAATTGTTCCGCTTGAAGCCATGCAGGCAAATGTTCCGGTAATCATTTCGCTGCAATCGGGAATTGCTGAAGTGATTCGCAGCGCTGTAAAAGCAGATTTTTGGGATATTCATGCTATGGCTGATGCAGTGCATGGAATCCTGAAGTATAAAAAGCTTTCGAAAACGATGATAAATGACGGTAAAAAAGAGCTCGGTAAACTGAACTGGGTATCGACTGCAAGTCAAATTCGTCAAATCTACCTGAATACCATTCCAAAATTAGTCTCATAACCACGACATGAAAAATATTTGCCTCTGCTTTCAAATTCATCATCCATTTCATTATCGAACTTATCGTTTTCTGGACATTGATAAATCACATGATTATTACGACAACCGCCGGATAAAAAAAGAAATAACCGAAGCTGCACTTCATTCGTATCTTCCAACCAACGAATTTTTACTAAACCTGATTGCACTTTCCGGAGGAAAATTAAAATTGCTTTTTGATATTTCAGGATGTGCAATTGATCAGTTTATGATGTATTCTCCTGAAGTAATCAGAAGTTTCAGGAAACTGGCAGAAACCGGAAAGGTTGGTTTTACCGGTGGAACTCGCTCACATTCAATTGCATCAATGGTAAATCACAGCAAGGAATTTAAAAAGCAGATCGTTGAAAACAGAGAACTGATCAACAATTACTTTGGACAAAAACCTCAGATTTTCAGCAATTCTAATTTTATTTTTTCCAATTCGATATGTGATCAGATTTCAGAAACCGGTTATGATTCTGTTCTGATCAATGGATCGAAAAATATTCTGGATTGGCGAAGCCCGAATTATTTATACGATAGCCAGGGAGAAATGAGCATCAGCATATTTTTTCGAAATGAGGACATCAGTAACAAGTTATCTTCTATACTAAAATATTCAGGTCAATTAAATATTAAAAAGCAACTTCGTCAGCTTATTGGCTCGTTGGATGCATTTGATACCGAAGAGCCACAGGTTTTTGTGTATTGTAATTACCTTGATTTTGGAAGATCCAATATCGAAACAAAACAGTTGTTCTTCCATCAATTTGTAAACGAACTGATGAGCAACGATGTGTTCCAATTCAACTTACCAGCCGAAATGCAGGAATTATACGGACCAATTGCTGAAATAGGATCAGAAAATCCGGTTTGCTGGCACGAACAGTTCAGTGATTCCTACTATCCCTGTAATGAACTTCAGAAAGAAGCAATAAAAGAATTATTCAAGCTCGAAAAGAAAATGAACAAAATTACCAGCTATGACCTGCAAAGGGATTGGCTTTATTTACAAACTACCGATCATTTTCATTTAATGGACGAAAATCATCCAAACTACCAGACCGAATTGTCCGGAGAAAATATTTTTAAATCGAAATATGATGCATTTATCAATTACAGAAATATTCTGGAAGATTTTAAACAACGAATTAACTCCGAAATTTCAAATAAAAATAAACGGGAGAAAAATAAATCAGAACTTGAAATTGGTTCCTGAATTCATTAACTGGTCTGAAATGGAAGATAAAAGCACAATATTTTCTTTGCATAATTCAACAAGTTGGCTACTTTTGCATGCATCAAAGTTCGGGGTGTAGCGCAGCCTGGTAGCGTATCCGTCTGGGGGGCGGGGGGTCGCAAGTTCAAATCTTGTCACCCCGACAAAATTTAAATCTTTCCGCTGTAAACAAAACATTTACAGCGGTATTTTTTTATTCGAACATAAGAAGAAGAAAAATCTTCAAAAACCATCACATTTTGGAATCAGCTTTCTTTTCGTTTCAGATTGCCTGTGAGACCGTTTTTTTAGTTGTTTGAACTGCACTTTTTCTTGCCGCTTCACACGAATTGGCCTCATAAAACTTAATGCAATCACTGTGTTTCAATGATTATAAAAACTATCCATTCTTAAAGACTCTAAACTTTTCAGAAAATGTAAGGAAATATGAATTAATAGCACAATTATATCCAAAATCAAAAATGTTTATCTATAATTGGAATGCCTGAAAAGTACCAATATCTGGTTTTAAAAGTAATATCTAAAATGGTAAAAAAACAGGATAATTTTTGAAACTATTAATCAAAATACAATTCGAGATGCTGTAGAATGAAGGATGAGAATTGAGTGTGAAATGATATTTTTATCTGAATTAAATACTTCTTCGGCGAAATTAGTTCATGAGAATAATTAAAATAAAGAGAATTAATGTGAAAAAAAAAGAAAAGTTTAGATATCGATTTGCAGTGATTCTTTTTATTCATCTTGCACTCTCACTGAACGTTATAGCAGTAAAATTTTATAGTATCAACTCCTTGTTTGGAATTTCAAACCGGGCAACGAACTCTATTTGCAAAGATGCTAACGGTTTTATCTGGGCTTCATCGAAAACCGGAATTTTAAGATTGACGGATAATGATTACCGAATTTATCAGCTTCCATATGAATCGGCAGGTGCAATTGTAGTCAAGCTGATTTACGAAAATTCCAAACTTATTGCCTACACCAATAATGGTCAATTATTTTTATACAATCCGGTTTTTGACCGGTTCGAATTGTTGTTTGATTTAAGTAAAACAGTCAATAATGAAAAATTTGACATTTATAACCTGTTAATTGATCATTCCGGAAATTACTGGATCGCGTTAAACAGCGGATTATACAGATATAGTTCAGGAAATCTGCTTTTGGTTGATGAAATTTTTCAGGAAAGGTATTCAATTGCCTGGCTGAATGACGAACATTTAATTGTTGCGAAACCAACGGGATTCTGGTCATTAAATATTAAATCGTTGGAAAGCAAATGCTTATTTGAAAACAGAAACATAAATCCGTTTTTGGTATCATCATTATTTCTTGATAAAATCCAAAATAAACTCTGGATTGGTACTTTTTCGAATGGATTGTTTTGTTTTAGTTTTAATACATCAGATTTATCACAAATACTTCCTGCATCGTTTCCCAATCAGCCTATTTTAGCTATCGAAGAGAATTCGGAATCGACAATTTTAGTCGGAATTGACGGACAGGGAGTTTGGGAGGTAAATAAGCTGGATCACAGATTATTGAATGTTTATAAGGAAAATGTTGATGATCCCTATTCCTTGTATGGGAACGGAGTTTATGATATATTTTATGATCGCGGCAAACGGGTTTGGATTTGTACAATTAGTGGTGGAGTTTCATTTTATGAGCTTACATCGCCAATTGTAAATCAAATAACTCATCATGCAAACGATTCTAATTCATTGGTAAATAACGATGTAAATTCAATTTTTGAAGATAGCGACGGGAAAATCTGGCTCGCAACAAACAATGGCATAAGTTACTGGGATATTCGATCAGATAAATGGAAGAACTTTTATTTCAATAAACTTAAGCAAGCACAGGTATTTCTTTCACTTTGCGAAGATGATAATGGCAGGATATGGGCAGGCAGTTATTCTTCAGGAATTTATGTGCTTGACAGAAAAACCGGACAGGAGCTGGCCCATTATTGTCGGGATGATCAGAAATTTTCGTCGGTAAGCAATTTTATTTTTGATATTTTTAAAGATACCCAGGGCGATTTATGGATAGGAGGAATTAATGGGACATTCATTTGTTATTTATCTAATGAAAATAAATTCAAGACGTACACCGAACTGCCAATAAGTTCATTTGGGGAATTATCTCCCAATCAAATCCTGTTGGGCTGCAGCAACTCCATCAAGTTATTAAACAAACAAACCGGTGAAATAAATAACTTTTTGTCAGGGTATGTCGTTCAGGACATGCTGGTTTTAGGAGATGTTGTTTGGGTTTGCACCAGCGGTGAAGGTTTGTTGGAATTTAATTACAAGGATGGGAAAATCAATAAATACACCACACAGGAAGGATTACCTTCAAACTTTATAAACAGTATAATATTTGCTGATAATTGTCTGTGGATAGGAACAGAAAGCGGATTGTGCCGATTTAATCCCAGGGATAAAACTGCGTTTACCTTTTCATCCATTTACCCGCTTTCCGGAATTTCTTACAACAAAAGTGCACTCTGCAAATTGAAGGACGGTCAATTAGCCTGGGGAAGTAACAATGGTGCAATTATTTTTGCACCACAATCGATCAGGGAAATTTCTTCAGCTGGAAAAATCTTTTTTCAAGACCTGACCATTTCCGGTCGATCTATTCGGGAAATACCGTCTTTAAAACTACACACTCCGGTGGATAGTCTGCAAAACATCAGCCTGAAATATTCGCAGAATACTATAAGCCTTGAATTGATTTCAATTGGAATGCAGTCGGGCCCAAAATTTTCATGGAAACTGGAAGGATTCGACAAAGACTGGACTGCCCCATCCGGAAATAGGATAATCACTTACACCAATATACCAAGTGGCAAGTATGAATTAAAAATCAGGTTGTATGACAGTTCATTATCGAACATCATTACCGAACGCTCCATTGCATTTAAACTTATTCCACCCTTTTGGAGAACGGGCTGGTTTTGGATGCTCATTATTGTGGTCATTTCAGGAATTATTGTGTTGTACCTGATGTACTACATCAATAAACTGAAACAGGCACATACCGAAGAAAAAGTACGTTTTTTTACCAATACGGCACACGACATAAGAACTTCACTTACCTTGATAAAAGCTCCTGTTGAGGAATTAAGCAATGAAAAAAAATTAAGCGAATCAGGAAAGTTATACTTAAATCTGGCCATTGAACAGGCAAGGCAACTAACCTCTGTTGTTACTCAACTAATGGATTTTCAGAAAGTTGACATTGGAAAAGATCATTTATCACTGACGATGTCTGATCTTGTAAAACTTGTTTCGAATCGTATCACCATGCTGGCTACCTATGCTCAAAGTAAGCATATCGAACTTACATTTATTTCAAATCTCGAAAACTACACAACGGCAGTTGATGAGTTGAAAATGGCGAAAATCGTTGACAATCTGATTTCAAATGCCATAAAATATTCTCCTGAAAACAGACAGATCCACATTGACCTTCAATGTGATCATAAAAAGTGGGTCCTTCAGGTTAAAGACAATGGAATTGGCATAAGTAGAAAATCGCAGCGTCAATTGTTTAAAGAATTTTATCGTGGTGATAATGCAATTAATTCAAAAGTAGTAGGCTCAGGAATTGGATTATTATTAGTTAAAAACTATGTTTCACTGCATGGTGGTACCATTAATTGTGTCAGCCAGGAAAATGTTGGATCAACATTTCAAATAGTAATTCCATATAAATCAATTTCGCAGGAACCACTAAAAACAAATGTATTTCCTGATCTTCAAACCGCATCCGTAAGTATTCCTGAAGTTCCTTCTCTAATGAAATCTGAAAATGAATTTTCGGCATCGAAAGAACTAAAAGTTTTGATTGTGGAAGATAATGATGAACTTTTGAATTTTATGAATCGTGTTCTTAGCGATGAATTTGATGTACATACGGCTGTTGATGGTGAAAAAGCCTGGGAATACATTTCGAAGCAAATCCCTGATTTAGTTGTCTCTGACATTATGATGCCTAAAATGGACGGTTTCGAATTATGCCAAATCATGAAATCCACCTATGAGACTTCTCATATCCCAATTATTCTGCTCACTGCCCTTTCAGAAAAAACTGACCAGTTACATGGCTTGGGACTTGGGGCCGATGATTATTTAACCAAACCTTTCGATATGAATTTGCTGATTCAAAAGATCAAATCAATTATACGAAACAGGGAGGTTATCCGGGAAAAAGCCTTGAAGATGATAAAAGGCGATTCAAACCAACACATCCTTTCAAATGAGCTAAACGACAAATTTGTAAAGAGATTACTGGAAGTGACCAAAACAAATATCTCCAACATGCACTTCGACAAGGATGAATTCGCGTCATTAATGAATGTCAGTTCCTCATTATTATACAAAAAGGTTAAATCACTGACAGATCAATCGCCTACCGATTTCATCAAAAACATCAGACTTAATCATGCCGTGGAGTTATTGCATTCGGGAAAGTACACTGTTACCGAAGTAAGCGAATTGTGTGGTTTTGCAAGTGTCGGATATTTTAGTACTGTTTTCAAAAAACACTTTGGAAAATCACCATCCGAAATATAGGCGTAAGCATTCGGTAAACCCCGTATTGTTTTCGTAGAAAATCAGTCTTCCTCTTTCAAAGTTTCTCTAAAATGTTCGGAGAACTTTGATAGGCTTAGGAGACGAACTGTTACAATTTTTGTTTTTGAGATTTGAAGTTGTGCGGAAGCAATTCTGCCAGATCCATGCTGTAATCGTTATCGTAATTATGGATGTTGCTGAGAAAGTAAACCAGCCAATCGCGG
>JBASYJ010000244.1:0-11442 GCA_049277435.1 Prolixibacteraceae bacterium | reverse complement strand
CCTCCGCTATTTTTAATGGCTGCCAGTCCCAGCGCGCCATCAGTAGACGATCCGGTTAAGATTATGCCGATTGTTTTATCGCCAAAAGTATCGGCGGCTGATTCGAAAAGGACATCAATAGAAGGCCTTGAATAGTTAACCGGAGCATCTTTTGAAAGGGAAAAATGATTCTCTTCAATCAGTAAATGATAATCGGGAGGGGCCAGGTAGATATTCCCCACCATGATTTTATCTTTATCTTCCGGTTCCACTACGTTTAAATGGCCATAATTGGCAAGCAACATTTGTAGCGTCTGATCGGATTTACTTTCCCTGTGCTGAACAATCACGATGGGCAAAGGAAAAATATCCGGTATCTTTTCAATAATCGTTTTTACCGCGTGCAATCCGCCCAGCGAGACCCCAATGATTACGATTTCGTATGTCCGCTTGTTCGTTTCCATACTAACTGATTTTTTTGTATATTTTCCATTTCGCATCCACTTCCGCATAATTATTCTCGTAGGGCGAGAACCGTATGTTTTCTTTGCTGCCAAGTATAAAAATCCCGTTCATGGGCAGGCTGTCGTAAAATAATTTGAGCACATGATTTCGAAGCTCTTCATTAAAATAGATCATTACATTCCGGCAAACAATGACATCAAACTCATTAAATGAACCATCGGTAACCAGGTTATGCTCCGCCCAGGTAATTTTATTTTTGATTTCTTTATTAAAGATCACGCGGTTATGTTTCGCCAGATAATAGTTTGATAACGATTCGTGCCCTCCCGCCCCGATATAGTTATTGGTATATTCCTGCATGTGTTTGAGGGGAAAAATCCCTTCTTTCGCTTTATTCAAAACTATTTCGTTCATATCTGTGGCATAAATCCTCGTCTTTTCAAGCAGGCCTTCCTCTTTCAACAGAATGGCCATCGAATACACCTCTTCGCCGGTAGCACAGCCTGCATGCCAGATCCGGATAAATGAAGAGCTCCTTAAGCCGGGAATTATTTTTTTTCGAAAGGCCTGGTATAACTCCGGATCGCGAAACATGGACGTGACACTGATCGACATGTTGTCGATAAAGCGGGTCATGCATGACGGATCGCGAAGTACTTTTTCCTGAAAGCCGGATATCGTACTGACCCCTTCATCCTCAACACTTTTCTTTATCCTGCGCTTCATTGAGGCAGGGGAATAATCCCTGAAGTCAAAACCATATTGTTTGTATATGCCTTCAAGCAACAACGAAATTTCGATATTTTCAAGATCCGGCTTGCCCTGTTTATTCATGTTCCCCCTTTATTTTTATCACAAATCATTCTCCTATCCTGAAATTAAGTATTAAGAATATTGGTCTAATATCTTCACTCACCCCATCGCATCTGCGATGCTCTGCCCCTCTCTACGCGTAGAGAGGGGAGAAGACCGAGCCTTCGGTATTCGGGGTGAGTGAATTATAAAACACGACAATATATTAGTTTAATTACTTACACCGGTAAATGCTAACATTTACAATTTGTATTCACCGAGTACTTTGCCCAGCTTTTCAATCTTCTCCTGAACATGGCCAATGGTTTCGGTTAAAGAGGCCGGATCCTTAATTTCATTCAATGAAGCCGTTTCGCTTAACAATTCGGTTACAATTTGCCTGGTCTCACCGGTTACGCTGCGCAATGTCCCCACCATCATATTGAAGGATAGCCATAAAACTCCAACCTCATCGGTCCTATTTTGAGGTGGAATATTTATGCTTAAATCGCCATAGGCAACTTCCGTACTTATTTTTGAAAGTTCTTTAATCGGATTAGCGGTGATCTGGACCAGGTAAATGGTAGCAAGAAGGGCAAAAATAGTGACAATAATCCCCACGATAATAAAAATCAAGGTCAGTCTTTCGGCTTCCGCTTTCGAGTCATTCATGATCTGATTATTGCGTTCTTCTGATATCGTACTGGCCGCGAATATTTGCTGTCTCATGATATCGCTTTGTTTGGTTTGTGGCCCCAACATCAGGTCCAGCTCTTCCTTACTCTTGCTTCTCTGATAAATAGCCGGAATAATCTCTTCATCCCTCATAATCAGGTAACTATCCCTGACTGCTGTAAAATCTTTTAAATAAGCCTGAATTTTGGGTAAATCGCCACTAAGTTTCTGAACAACTATAACTTTTTCATTGATGTCATTTTTTAATTCCATCAATTCCTGATGCCAGGATACTTTTTCAGTATAGATTGATGCCTCCAGCATTCTCCTTAGGGTAAAGCGTTCACGGGCCAGGTCGATGCTTAACTTCGACAAGTTTAAGGTGGTAGGGTATTCCACTTCAAAGAGTTTTTTTTGTGAGGTATTAAATGTAGAGATGCCGTTCAGTGAAGTATAGATGACAAACAACAAGCTCACGATAACTACGCCCGATACCATGAACAATTTATTTCGTAAGGAAAGGTTTTTCATCCAATTCATTTTTATGATCCCTTTATTTGTTCTTTTTAATTCAGTTCCCATTTTTATACCTCCTATTTTTGTTTTGATAAAACCCGTTGAATTTCGTCTTCTATTTCTGAATGTTTGTAAGGTTTATAAATAAACCCCACAGAACCAATCCTTCTGGCTTCCTCCAGTTTTAACTCCTGACCGAAGACAGACACCATGATGACTTTCGCGGCCGGATCCTCCTTAAGGATCATTTTAAGGATCGAAATCCCGTCCAGTCCTCCCATTAAAATATCGCAGGTAACAATACCCGGCCTGTACCTTTTATAAATATTGACGGCCGTCGGTCCATCTTCGGCTGTGCCTACAACCAGGTGTCGTCCGCTGTATTCCAACAACGAACTTAAGGCCCCTTTCATAAAAGATGAATTTTCAATGATTAATACTTTCGCCATATCTTTTTCCTTTCATTAATTTATCAGTATAAATGCGCCTTTTCGTAAACGGGGCTAATTATATAAATAATAATTATTATTTATATAACCATACCCGTAACAACGATATCAACTGGTCGCTGTTAATCGGTTTTGAAATATAATCTGAAGCGCCTGCAGCAATACATTTCTCCCTGTCACCTTTCATCGCTTTTGCCGTTAAGGCAATAATTGGTATTGACTTTAACTCCACTTCCTTACGGATTAATTGTGTCGCTTCATAACCATCCATCTCAGGCATCATGATGTCCATAATAATTAAATCGGGATGTGGATTTTTCCGGAGTATATCCAGCGCCTGTTTCCCACTTTCCGCCGCGATGACTTTTAGTTCATGGGATTCGAGCAAACTGGTAATCGAAAATATATTACGGATATCGTCATCAACTACAAGTATTTGTTTTCCTGAAAGTTGCGCATCGGTATTGTAAATTTTCTCCAGCATTTTCCGTTTGCTTTCAGGAAGGTTTGCCGTTACCCGGTGCAGGAAGAGATTGGCTTCGTCAAGCAGTATCTCCGGTGTTTTCATGTCTTTTTTTATAACATCGCGCGCTAATTTGTTTAGTTTGGTCTGTTCTTTCTTGGTAAGGTCTTTGGCGGTATAAACAATAACCGGTAAGTCTTTCAGTTTTAACTCCGTGTTAATTTTTTCGATTAATTCAATTCCCGACATGCCGGGCAAGGCTAAATCAACGATGAGGCAGTCAAACCTTTCTTTTTTAAGGAGATCCAGGGCTTGTTCGCCGGTAGCCACAGCTGTCGTTTCAACATCGCCGTTGCCAATTAATTCGGTCATCATTTCCCGCTCAATTAAATTATCATCAACGATCAGAAGTTTTTTCATTTTCCTTTCCGCGAAATCGATAATTTTAGTGAACGTGGTATCCAGCGCTTCTTTACTGACCGGTTTTACAATGTGGGCGATGGCCCCCCGTTTTAAGCCAATTCCTTCTTCGGTATCCGCCGAGATAATATGGACAGGGATATGGCGTGTGCCCGGATCCTGTTTTAAACGGTCGAGTACGGTCCAGCCATCAATATCAGGCAACTTGATATCCAGGGTAATGGCATCCGGGCTGTACGTTTTGACCAGCGACAACGCGGACTCCCCTTCGGTGGAAACAATCCCCTTAAACCCTTTATTTCGTGCATTGTCCAAAAGAATTCCTGCAAAATTAGGATCATCTTCAATAATTAACAGCACCCGGTCTCCCTCAGAGATCTGTTCGCGGTCGTCGGCATAAACCTGCCTTCCTGAAAACTTAGGTTTAGCTACACTGGTTTTATCTTTCTTATCCTCTGTCAGGAAAGTACGAACGGTTTCCAGGGTTTGTCTCCGGTTGCCGTCATCGAAGGTTTCGTCTTCCTGTGGGCCAGAGAAACCCGAATATTTATCGGACAGATAAAGGATGAAGGTTGAACCATGTCCCGGGGCGCTTTCAAGACGGATCTCACCGCCCAGCAGTTGCGCGATCTCCCTGCTTATGGCCAGACCCAAACCGGTACCGCCGTATTTGCGGCTGGTCGTCCCGTCGGCCTGCTGGAAGGCTTCGAAAATAATTTTTTGTTTCTCGGGTGGAATCCCAATTCCGGTATCTTTGACGGTAAACGCGATGACCTGGTTCGCCTGGTTCAAAACCTGATTCTCGATGTTCCACCCCTTATTGACACAAGCGATGGATACCTTTATTTCGCCCTGCCTGGTAAATTTGAAGGCGTTGGAAAGCAGATTTTTCAGGATTTGCTGAAGCCGTTTCCCATCAGTATGGATTGAGCGGGGCAGGTTTTTGTCCAGTTCATGCCTGAAATTAATCTCCTTGCCCTCGGCCAGGTGCCTGAAAGTCCTTTCTGACGATTCCACGATCTCGCTGAATTTTATGTCGTCCAGGTCCAGGGTTACTGTTCCTGATTCGATCTTGCTCAAATCCAGTATGTCAGTAATTAATGAAAGGAGGTCGTTGCCCGAATCATTAATTATTTTCGCGAACTCAACCTGTTTTTCGGTCAGGTTCTTTTCGGGGTTCCTGGTTAACTGTTCCGAAAGGATTAATAGACTGTTCAGCGGGGTCCTTAATTCGTGCGACATGTTGGACAGGAATTCCGACTTATATTTGGACGTGATGGACAGTTGCTCGGCCTTTTCCTCAATGGCTTTTCTGGCCACCTCAATTTCCTTGTTTTTCTTTTCCACTTCCTTATTTTGCTCGGATAAGAGGACGGCTTTGTTTTCCAGTTCTTCATTGGTTTGCTGCAGTTCTTCCTGTTGGTTCTGGAGTTCTGAAGCAAGCGAAGTTGATTGTTTGAGCAAGTCTTCGGTCCTTTGGTTGGCTTCAATGGTATTTAAAACGATTCCGATACTTTCGGTCAGTTGGTCCAAAAATAACTGGTGGATGGAGCTGAACAACTCGAAGGATGCCAGTTCGATGACCGCTTTGACCTGCCCTTCGAATATGATTGGGAGAACAATAATATTGAGGGGTGTTGCTTCGCCAAGTCCCGAGGAAATCTGGATGTAATCTGACGGTACATTGGTCAGCATGATCCGTTGTTTTTCAAACGCGCACTGACCAATGAGCCCTTCGCCAATTCTATAGGTATTCGATAAATTCTTACGCTCTTTAAACGCGTAGGAAGCGATCATCTTTAGCATGGTTGATTCGCCTGTGCTGTCGAGAATATAAAACAGGGCATGTTGGGCCTTAACAAGCGGCGAGAGTTCAGAAAGTAAAGTACGGGCCACTGTAATAAGATCCCGTTGCCCCTGTAGCATCTTGGTGAACTTCGCGAGATTGGTTTTAAGCCAGTCCTGTTCGGTATTGGCAAATGTGGTTTCCCTCAAATTGCTGATCATCTCATTAACACTATTCTTCAGGTCTTCCACCTCTCCTCGTGCATCAACCTTTATGCTTCGGGTCAGGTCACCCTTGGTCACCGCGATGGTCACTTCAGAAATTGCCCTTACCTGGGTGGTCAGATTTGCGGCCAGTTGATTCACGTTGTCCGTCAGTCCTTTCCAGGTACCTGAAGCGCCTGGAACGTCTGCCTGAGCGCCTAATTTTCCTTCAACGCCAACTTCGCGCGCTACGCCGGTAACCTGATCGGCAAATAATGCCAGGGTATCGATCATGTTATTAATGGTTTCGGTAAGTTGGGCGATTTCACCTTTTGCCATCACATTGAGCTTCTGCCGAAGGTCGCCTGTTGCAATAGCGGTAACTACTTTAGCAATGTTACGCACCTGGTCGGTCAGGTTGTTGGCCATGATGTTAACGTTATCGGTCAGGTCCTTCCAGGTCCCTGCAACGCCTGGCACAAGAGCCTGTCCGCCCAATTTACCCTCTGTTCCCACTTCACGGGCCACACGGGTAACTTCAGCAGCAAAAGCATTTAATTGGTCAACCATCCGGTTAATGGTATCTTTTAGCTCAAGGATTTCACCCTTTGCATCAACGGTAATCTTCCGTGACAGGTTTCCATTTGCCACCGCCGTGGTGACGACCGCGATATTACGTACCTGATCGGTCAGGTTGGTAGCCATTAAATTTACGTTTTCAGTCAGGTCCTTCCAGGTTCCGCCAACGCCTTTTACTACAGCCTGTCCGCCCAGTTTTCCATCAGTACCCACTTCGCGGGCCACCCGCGTAACCTCGGCGGCAAAGGAACTGAGCTGATCCACCATAATGTTGATGGTTTCCTTCAATTCCTGAATTTCACCTTTCGCGTCAACGGTAATTTTTTTAGTCAAATCACCGTTGGCAACGGCTGTTGTAACCAGGGCGATATTACGCACCTGGTTGGTCAGGTTGGTAGCCATCAGGTTTACATTTTCAGTCAGGTCTTTCCAGGTTCCGGAAACGTCTTTAACAGTAGCCTGTCCGCCCAGTTTACCTTCGGTACCCACTTCGCGCGACACGCGCGTTACTTCAGCTGCGAACGAATTCAGGCGGTCAACCATTTTATTGATTGTTTCTTTTAGAACAAGGATTTCGCCTTTTGCATCGACGGTGATTTTTTGGGCTAAATCGCCATTGGCAACCGACGTGGTTACCACCGCGATATTTCGAACCTGGTTGGTCAGGTTGCTGGCCAACATGTTTACACTGTCGGTTAATGCTTTCCATGTTCCGGATACGCCTTTCACATCGGCCTGCCCGCCCAGCTTACCATCGGTACCCACTTCGCTGGCAACCCGTGTTACCTCGGCGGCAAATGAGCTAAGCTGGTCAACCATAATATTGACGGTATTTTTCAACTCCTGGATTTCGCCCTTTGCATCGACGGTAATTTTCTGTGTCAAATCGCCATTGGCAACCGACGTGGTTACCACCGCGATATTCCGTACCTGGTTCGTCAGGTTGGTAGCCATCAGGTTCACATTTTCAGTCAGGTCTTTCCATGTTCCCGAAACATCTTTCACTTCGGCCTGACCGCCTAACTGCCCTTCGGTACCTACTTCCCGGGCCACCCGGGTTACTTCGGAGGCGAAAGAGCTCAATTGCCCCACCATGGTATTAATGGTATTTTTTAATTCCTGGATTTCGCCTTTGGCATCAACTGTAATTTTTTGTGACAGGTCGCCATTGGCTACGGCCGTAGTTACCAAGGCAATATTACGTACCTGAACGGTCAGGTTTTGGGCGAGTTGGTTCACGTTATCGGTCAGGTTTTTCCAGGTACCCGATACGCCTTTCACGTCAGCCTGCCCTCCAAGTTTGCCATCGGTGCCTACTTCGCGGGCTACCCGGGTGACCTCAGAGGCGAATGCGCTTAATTGATCGACCATGGTGTTGATGGTGTTTTTCAATTGCATGATTTCGCCTTTCGCATCAACGGTAATCTTACTGGTCAGGTCGCCATTGGCCACAGCGGTGGTTACCTGCGCGATATTCCTCACCTGTGAGGTCAGGTTATCCGCCATCATGTTGACATTGTTGGTCAAATCTTTCCATGTGCCCGATATATCTTCCACTTTTGCCTGTCCGCCAAGCTTCCCTTCTGTACCTACTTCCCGCGCAACGCGAGTAACTTCCGCCGAGAATGAATTCAATTGGTCCACCATGGTATTCATGGTATTTTTTAATTGCAGGATTTCACCTTTCGCGTCGACGGTGATTTTCTGCGAAAGGTCGCCATTGGCCACAGCAGTGGTTACCAATGCAATATTACGAACCTGGCTGGTGAGGTTTCCTGTCAGCAGGTTTACATTATCGGTCAAATTTTTCCAGGTTCCCGAAATACCTTTTACCTCAGCCTGTCCTCCCAGTTTCCCCTCGGAGCCTACTTCGCTGGCCACGCGTGTTACTTCCGATGCAAACGAGCTAAGTTGATCGACCATGGTGTTGATGGTATTTTTCAATTCCTGAATTTCACCTTTCGCATCAACGGTAATTTTTTTGGTCAGGTCGCCTTTAGCCACAGCTGTAGTCACCAAGGCAATGTTTCGCACCTGCGAAGTTAAATTGGCAGCCATGGAGTTTACATTGTCGGTCAGATTCTTCCAGGTTCCTGAAACACCTTTCACTTCCCCTTGTCCGCCAAGCTTCCCTTCGGTACCTACTTCTTTGGCGACTCTTGTTACTTCAGCCGCAAACGAGCCAAGTTGTTCCACCATGGTATTAATGGTATTCTTTAACTCCTGGATTTCCCCTTTCGCGTCAACGGTAATTTTCTTGGTCAGGTCGCCATTTGCTACTGCCGTTGTTACTTCGGCAATATTCCGCACCTGCTCGGTAAGGTTGTTGGCCATGGAGTTAACACCCAGCGTAAGGTCTTTCCATATTCCGGCAATTCCCGGGACATTGGCCTGTCCTCCCAATAAACCATCGGTACCCACTTCGTTTGCCACCCTGATTACTTCGCCTGCGAATGCATTGAGCTGGTCCACCATGGTATTCATGGTGGTTTTTAATTCGAGCATTTCACCCTTTACATCGACCGTAATTTTACGGGATAAATCCCCCTTGGCCACCGCTGTGGTCACCTGCGCGATATTCCTCACCTGCGAGGTCAGGTTGCTGCCCATGTTATTCACATTGTCAGTCAGTTCTTTCCATACCCCTCCAACACCTGGTACTACTGCCTGTCCGCCTAGTTTTCCTTCGGTTCCTACTTCGCGGGCAACACGGGTAACTTCTGACGCAAAGGATCGTAACTGATCAACCATGGTATTCATGGTATCTTTCAATTGCAGGAACTCACCCCTGACGTCAATCATAATTTTCTTCGACAAATCGCCACCGGCAACCGCCACGGTAACCTCGGCAATATTTCTTACCTGGGCAGTCAGGTTATTGGCCATGGAGTTTACATTGTCAGTCAACTCTTTCCAGCTTCCCGAGAAACCTTTGCCTACAGCCTGTCCTCCGAGTTTCCCCTCAACACCTACTTCTTTCGATACCCTGTTTACCTCTTCGGTAAACGATGCAAGTTGTTCAACCACCGTGTTAAGCGATTTGGCTGAACGTTTGAACTCGCCCTGGAGTTCTCTGCCTTCTATTTCCATGGGAACAAACTGGGTCAGATTACCCTTGCCAACCGCATTAATGACGCGGGTCATTTCGATGACAGGGAATGACAGGTCGTCGATCAAACTATTTATTGAGCTAACAGTATCACTCCACGCATCGTTTTCATCGCTTATTTTTATACGTTGCGAGAGCTTACCGGTCTTGCCAACATTGTCGCTTATTTTGATGACGGCATTGCTTACTTTTTGGTTGATCTCGATAATTCCATTCAGGGTGTCGGCAATTTTGCCGTCTATCCCCGTCAGATCTTCGGGCAAACGGACTGTAAAATCACCTTTCTTTACTGCAGTTAAAATTTTGAGCAGTTCTTTCGGATCGAGGTCATGGTTCGTTTCCGCTGTAATTTTCATAAATTCTTCCTCCTGGTTATTTTGGGTAACTTATTTTTTAATCTATTCCTTGTGATTTTTTTTTAAAACTAGGTAAAATTATAAGGTATAACTAAGAAGTATTTAACTTTTTTTACATTCAGTTATAGCCTGGCCATCATGAAATCTTTTTTTCAACAATTGATCCGGATGCTATTAGATCAGTATATATTAACATTTTACCAGAGAAATAAATTTCATCCCTAAGGTATCTTTTCAGGGCTTTGATGATTCGTCCTGAATGGAGTGAATGAAATATCATTGTAAAGTTGATCTATTTCTGAAAGGGAGCTGTTACATAATTTCTAAATTTTATTACATCATTCACACATTTTTTTTCTGTCGAAAATGATTTTTTCAATGCAAATAGAGCTTTACATTATCAGGCATATCCAATGGGTTGCAAGAGATCCGGAAGGCGATATCTGGTTCTTTCCATTCGAACCCAATTTCCGGATTACGTTGGGTCTGCTGAAAAACTATTTGATGCCACGAAGTGGCTAAATATCAATAACCCCCAGTGATCGTAGCAATACTGGGGGATGAAGAACAACCCAAGACTCCAGCCCCGGAACGGGCTGAATATCGTTATAAAACATTGTTATTGAACCCTTTCAGGGTTCTGTTTTTTTCTATCTTCTCATCCGCCAGTTTTACTGGCGGTTATTCAAATTAAATCCTTTCAGGATTTTGGGTTGCAAAAGGACAAGCATGTACAAAGAAAATGATCGTTTGTATTCAAAAAGCTTGCACTTAAATCTTAAAACATAACACTATTCTGTTGATTTTAATGATGTTTAAGTTTTTAAGCAAACCCTACTTTGTAATTCTTCAGAAATCAGTTTTCAATCCATTACTCCACTGTTCAATGATGCGAAGTTTTTTGAAAACCGGTGCCAGTATCTTGTTGTAAATATCGAACTGGCCGGATTCCATATCACTAAAATCGACTGTTGTCATCAATTTACCGGAACTGGTGATTTCTACTGTTAATTACACTGAGTAGGATACTTGACATTTTTTCCTTCCTTACGGAGTCCCATTTTAAGATTATTGGTTATCAGGAAATGACGATCTCTCTGATGAATTTTACAAAAACCATAAATTATCTTTTCCGAAGTCGGGATTTCTACACCATCCAAATGGGGTGTGATTTGGGCAACCATTTCAGGGTATTTGATTGTTACCAGTATATTCTTTACTACAAAAGCGTGTGGATACTGTTTTAGCCTCAAAGGGTTTGCTACAGTACTCACAGATTCTGGGAATTTTGAACTGACTATACCCCATTTTGCCGCCGATTAAGATTTGACAAGATTATTTAAGATACAATAAGATCCACATTGCCGCTAATTAACACCCGATACAGATATGGTACAGATATACCATAAAAAACCCAATTACAAGTATAGAATTCAATAAATATTTAAAAGAAAAACCGCTGTATGTGTGTAACATACAGCGGTTTCGTTATTGTTGGCAATTGCTTGTTAAGGGCAATTATTTTACCTTCTTCAAAAATAACGAATGCTGATTAGCAGTTAATTAGAGTTTCATGGTACAAATAAGATACAAATGCATTAATTTATTCAAAAAATAAATATTCCAATCATTGGGTGTAAAGATACAGTT
>JBASYJ010000243.1:0-18626 GCA_049277435.1 Prolixibacteraceae bacterium | reverse complement strand
AATATATAAAACTGGTACAGAATAAGATAAACAGAAGGCCAAGAGAAAAGTTAAATTTTAAAACGCCGTCTGAAATCTTTTTTGCAGCTTTAAATTGATTTGTCGCATTTGTGACTTGAATCTACGTATTTCACATATTAATCGACAAACTGAAAATATTCAAAAAATAACTGTACATTGCATTAAAACTCTAAAAACATTAAGTATGAAAAATCTATTTCTACTTCTTTTAATTCTTGCTTTTGCGGCAAATACCCAGGCACAAACCGCTGATAAAAAAATGGGATTGGGTGTCGCTTTGGGTTCTTATGGTTCTATTAGTAATGGAGGCTTTGGAATTATGCCCGAATTATACTTAAGCAGATATTTAAGTCCAAAATTAGATTTGATGCTTAAAGGTGAACTTGGCATCTATAATTCGAAGCTGATAAGTAATCTTGATATGGCCAATGCATTTATTAATCTGAGGTATAAACTTTCGGATGAAACAAAAAAATTACGTCCATACCTGTATGCCGGCCCTGGAATTTTAGCTGACAATTCAGAATCAGGATTAAATTTTAACGCTGGTTTAGGTGCAAAATATTATGCAGCCCCTGCCGTAGCTTTTTATCTGGATGCCGGATACATTAATGGTATAGAAACAACCCGGGGAACTCAAAAAGTTACAGATAACTTCTGGAAGGCTACTTTGGGGATGGAGTTCGACTTTGGAAAAACTGCTGATGCTGACATGGATGGCGTTTCAGACAAAAAAGATAAATGTCCCGACACTCCTGACGGCGTAGCTGTCGATGAAACCGGATGCCCGGTGGATACCGATGGTGACGGAGTGGCCGATTACATCGACGATTGCCCAACTGTTGCCGGTTTAACTTCGCTGAAAGGCTGCCCGGATTCGGATAAAGATGGCATTGCGGATAAAGATGATGCTTGTCCGGATGTTGCTGGTGTAGCTGCATTAAAAGGTTGCCCGGATACTGACAGTGATGGAATTACAGACAAAGACGACAAATGTGCAGATACGCCAAAAGGATGGAAAGTTGATGCAAGTGGTTGTCCACTCGATCAGGATAAAGACGGTGTAGCTGATTCGGAAGATGACTGCCCAACAGTTGCCGGTCCAAAAGACAATAAAGGCTGTCCGGTTAAAGAACCTGAAGCAAAAAAAGAAATTACAGCTGATCAGATCGTGATGCAAAAAATCGATGTAGCTCCAGTTCATTTTGTTTCTGACAAAAGTTACCTGACTGATTTTTCAAAAGGAATCATTGATAAACTGATCAAAACTTTGAATACTGACAAGGATTATCATGTAAATATTTTTGGATATGCCGATAGTCAGGGTTCCGACAATTACAACATGAAACTGTCTCAGGAACGCATTGTTTCAGTCATCAACTACCTGACTTCAAAAGGAATTGCTGAAAACAGAATTCTTCACCAGAAAGCATTTGGAGAGGCCAAACCGGTTGCGACAAACGCAACTGAAGAAGGTCGCCTGAAAAACCGCAGAGTAGAATTCGAGATTTTCAAAATGAAATAGAACTTACTTTATTATACAAAAAAGCCTTGTCCGTTAATTCAGACAAGGCTTTTTTGTTTTTATCCGGAACCTGAAAAAGTTACAGGTAGCATTATCATACAATGAATTGAATTCAAATTGACCATTTTTCAATACCGAAAAATGACAAAATTCAGATATCTTTGTCGCTCAAATTTCAAATCAGAAAAGATGTCGATTGAATTGATTTTACGTGATCAGATTGTTGAAGCAATAAACAAATGTTATAACCAGCAAATTGAACCGTCGCTGGTTCAGTTACAAAATACCCGAAAAGAATTTGAAGGAGATATTACGCTGGTAGTTTTCCCATTTGTCCGGATGTCGAAAAAATCTCCGGAAATTACCGCTGCCGAAATCGGTGATTATCTTCAGCAAAATGTTCCTGAAGTGGACAAATACAACGTAGTAAAAGGATTCTTAAACCTGGTCATTTCTTCTGAATACTGGATTAATGTCCTCAATTCGGCATCTTCCGCATCGAATTTCGGAATTACTGAAGCCGGCGATTCTTCGAAACTGGTGATGGTGGAATATTCCTCGCCTAACACGAATAAACCCCTGCATTTAGGTCACATCCGCAATAACCTGCTCGGTTTTTCACTTTGCGAAATCCTGAAGGCAAACGGAAACAAGGTGGTTAAAACCAACATTGTGAACGATCGCGGAATTCACATCTGCAAATCGATGTATGCGTGGAAAATGTGGGGAAACGGCGAAACTCCGGAATCTTCAGGAATAAAAGGCGACCATTTGGTTGGTAATTACTACGTAAAATTCGATCAGGAATACAAAAAGGAAATTACAGAATTAATCGAAAAAGGCGAAACCAAAGATATAGCGGAACAGAATGCACCATCTATGCAGGGCGCCCGCGAACTGCTATTAAAATGGGAGGCAAAAGATCCGGAAACCATTGCACTTTGGGAAATGATGAACCAGTGGGTTTATACCGGATTTGATGTGACTTACAAAGAACTGGGAGTCGATTTCGACAAAATATATTACGAATCGGAAACTTATCTGTACGGGAAAAACGAGGTACTTCGCGGCCTGAAAGAAGGCGTTTTCTACCAGAAAGAGGATTCATCGGTTTGGGCCGATCTGACCGAAGAAGGACTCGATCACAAAATTCTGCTTCGCAGCGATGGCACTTCGGTTTACATGACCCAGGACATTGGTACCGCAAAAGAACGTTTTCAGGATTATGCCATCGATAAAATGGTGTATGTCGTTGGAAACGAACAAAACTACCATTTCCAGGTACTTTCAATTCTTCTGGATAAACTTGGTTTCGAATTTGGTAAAGGCCTGCACCACTTCTCCTATGGAATGGTTGAACTTCCGCAGGGAAAAATGAAATCGCGCGAAGGTACCGTGGTTGATGCCGACGATTTAATGGCTGAAATGATTGAAGTTTCCCGCAAAACATCGGAAGAGTTGGGCAAACTGGATGGTTACACTCCTGAGCAGGCTGCCGAAACGTATAAAATGATTGCTTTGGGAGCGCTTAAATATTTTATGCTGAAGGTTGATCCGAAGAAAAACATGCTTTTCAATCCGGAAGAATCGATCGATTTTAATGGAAATACCGGACCGTTTATTCAATATACCTATGCCCGAATCCGTTCGGTACTGCGTAAAGCGGCTGATCGCGGAATTGAAGTAAATGCGGTTATTGCACCTGAAATTCAGTTGGGAGCCAAGGAATTACAAATCATTAAACTGGTTTCTCAGTTCCCGGTGGCCATTAAAGAGGCCGGTGAAAATTACAGCCCTGCCCTGGTTGCCAACTACATTTACGAACTGGTGAAAGAATTTAATCAGTTCTACCACGAATTCCCGATTATTATTGAGGAGAATGCTGAAATCAGAAATCTTCGTCTGGTGATTGCTGAAACCGTTGGAAAAACGATAAAAACCGGAATGAAACTTTTGGGAATCGACGTTCCTGAACGGATGTAAGTTTCAGAATAACCGAAAGGCAGGATAAAAAAGCTGTTTTGCAGTCATCCTGAACTTGTTTCAGGATCCCATCGCTCTGAGATTCAGACCCCGAAATAAATTCGGGGTGACGGGTGCAGCATCCTTTCAGCTTTTTTATCCTGCCTTAAAATATTTTATTTCCTGCTCTTTAGAATTTCCTGGTAGCTGAACATTTCGTCGCGCAAACGGGCAGCTTCGAAAAAGTCGAGATCTTTTGCCGCAGCTTCCATATCCTTTCTCAGTTTCGAAATTGCTTTTTCAAGGGCCGGAACACTCATGTACTGAACAACCGGATCGGCAGCCAGATTGGTTGGTTCGTCACCACTGTATCCTTTCTCTTTCACCTTCATGCCCACACTGGCATATCCGATAATTTCGCGGCTGGCTTTTACAATCTGAGTTGGCGTAATGTTGTTCTCGAGGTTGTATTTCATTTGTTTTTCGCGGCGGTAGTTGGTCGAATCAATGGTGCGTTGCATCGACCTGGTAATTTTATCGGCATACATGATCACCATTCCATTCAGGTTTCGGGCCGCGCGACCTGCGGTTTGTGTCAACGACCGTTCCGAACGAAGGAATCCTTCCTTGTCGGCATCCAGAATGGCAACCAGCGAAACTTCCGGTAAATCCAAACCTTCCCGCAGCAAATTAATTCCGACCAACACATCAAATTCGCCTTTCCGCAGATCTTCCAGAATCTGAATCCGGTCGAGTGTTTCAACATCAGAATGAATATACCGGGTTTTAACTCCCATATTGGCCAGATAGCTGCTCAGTTCCTCAGCCATTCGTTTGGTTAAAGTGGTAACCAGAACACGTTCATTCCGTTCAATCCGCAAATGAATTTCGTGCATCAGATTGTCGATCTGGTTGAGACTTGGACGAACATCAATCAGTGGATCGAGCAATCCGGTTGGACGGATAACCTGCTCAACCACTATTCCTTCCGATTTTTCCAATTCGTAATCCGCTGGTGTCGCGCTGACAAAAACGGTCTGATCAACCACACTTTCAAATTCATCAAAAGTGAGCGGACGGTTATCAATGGCCGATGGCAGGCGGAATCCGTATTCAACCAGATTGGTTTTGCGCGAACGGTCGCCTCCAAACATGGCCTTGATTTGCGATAAAGTCACGTGACTTTCGTCGACAATGGTTACAAAATCATCCGGAAAATAATCCAGTAAACAGAATGGACGTGAGCCCGGTGAACGACCATCAAAATACCTGGAATAATTCTCAATTCCGGAGCAATAACCCAGCTCGCGCATCATTTCCAGGTCGTACTCCACCCGTTCCTGAATACGTTTGGCTTCGAGTGGTTTACCTATTTCCTGAAAAAATGCAATTTGTTTCACCAAATCATCCTGAATTTGCCGGATGGAAAGCTGCATGCGTTCCTTGGTGGTTACAAAAATATTTGCCGGATAAATGATGGCTTTGTCCAGTTCGCCCAAAGTTCCTCCACCAATAGGATCGAAAGAATAAATTTCCTCAACGTCGTCGCCCCAGAAAACAATCCGGAAAGCGGTATCCGCATAAGCCGGGAAAATATCTACAGTATCACCTTTCACCCTGAAATTTCCACGGTCAAATTCAACTTCATTCCGGGAATACAGGGCGTCAACCAGTTTCCGGAGAAATACGTTCCGGCTGATCGTTTCACCTTTCGAAACCTCGGTCACATTCGCATGAAAATCTTCCGGATTTCCGATACCATACAAACACGAAACCGACGAAACCACAATCACATCACGTCTTCCGGAGAGAAGCGAAGAAGTGGTGCTTAACCGGAGTTTTTCAATATCCTTGTTGATCGACAGATCTTTTTCGATGTACAGGTCGCTGCTCGGCAAATACGCTTCAGGCTGGTAATAGTCGTAGTAGGAAACAAAATATTCGACCGCATTTTCAGGAAAGAATTGCTTCATTTCGCTGTACAACTGCGCAGCAAGTGTTTTATTGTGACTTAAAACCAGCGCCGGACGCTGCACTTCCTGAATCACATTGGCCATGGTAAATGTTTTTCCGGAACCGGTTACCCCCAGCAAAGTCTGAAAGGTAGTGCCGTTGCGCAATCCTTCGGCCAGTTGCCGGATGGCTTCAGGCTGGTCGCCGGTAGGCTGATATTCTGAAACAATTTTAAAATCCATGGGTTGCTATATAATTCTGTATATTCTTTTTTGTAGAGACGCACGGCCAAGCGTCTCTACAAGCAATCAATCATAATATTAATTGACAATCATTTTAAAATAAACCGGGAAATGATCACTCACCCCAGCCACATATTTTTTACCGACATAGGTTCTGTTTGGTGATTTATCGCCGTTTTTACTGGTATAAATCATCCATTCGTTGCTGAATATATTTCCTTTATTGTTTTCAATTTTTATTCCTGATCCTTTCAGCATTGCATCTGAAACAACCAGATTATCCAACATGTTCCAGTTTCCGCTGTAAAAATAAGTACCCAGGTTTTGTACATCATCAGGCATCATCAGATTCACCAGTTTTGCTTTTGAATCGGGACTTCCGGCGCCAAGAGTTTCAATCAGGCTTTTATTGGCAGGTTCGTCGTTCATATCGCCCATGATAATAATCCGGGCTTTCGGATCTGAAACCAGTATCTGGTCAACTTTATTTTTCAGGACTGAAGCTGCCAAAACCCGTTTGGGTTCAGTAACATCCTCTCCTCCAATTCTGGAAGGCCAGTGAGTGACAAACACATGCACCATTTTATTCCTGATTTTCCCGGTCACGTGTAATATATCACGGGTTTTAAAATCCGGATCGTCAGGAAAAACCACCGAAAGTACTTCATGAACCAATTCGGTGAAGGCATTTTTCCGGTAAATCAGCGCAACATCAATACCGCGGTAATCAGGACTTTCTTCATGAACAATTCCATATTGATCCTTCAGTTTTCCGGTCTGAACCAGATCTCCCAGGACGGTTTGATTTTCAACTTCGACCAGACCTATAATTTCAGGCAGTTCTTTGGTATTTATTTCTGACAGCACCCGTGAAATATCCTCCAGCTTCTTCTGGTATCGATCGTTGTTCCAATCTTTTTCACCTCCCGGAAGAAACTCCTCATCCGGAATTTTTGGATCATCAACGGTGTCAAACAAATTCTCGACATTGTACGATACAACGGTGTATTCCTTCCGGAGTGCACTTTTTTCTGAAGAGCAGGAACTTAAAAATAAAATCAGGGAAACGACAACTGCAAATTTTCTTTTCATTACTATTTTCCTATGGTAACTTCATAATACTGTGTTACATCAACCACCATCATTCCGGCAGTCAGCGCTGCCTGAATACCTAAAATGCCATCTTCATACACTTCGCAATCAGCAGGTTTCACTCCCATCTTTTCGGCACACTTCAAAAAAGTCTCCGGATTTGGTTTATAATTACTAACATCTTCGCTCGAAACCAAGACATCAAAATAATCTTTAAACCCGATTATTTCCAGTGTTTTTAATGCCAGCCGGCGCGCTCCGCCTGTTCCAACAGCCATCGGAATCTTTCCATGGTTGGCCCGGACCAGATCGGTAACTATTTTTATTTCAGGAGTCAGGTGCATGTTCGCTTCGAATTCTGCTTCCTTAACATCACCCATCTCATGTGGATCGATGTTGGTTCCAAAAATCTCATTGAGTTTTTCAACTGTTGGATAAAGTGGAATGCCCGCCAGTTCCATAAACAGTTCGGTGGTAAAATCGATTCCATATCTGGCAGCTGCATTTTTCCAGGCAATATAATGAATAGGCATCGTGTCGGCCAATGTTCCGTCGAGGTCAAAAATCAATCCTTTGGCCTTCGGATTAATGGTCAGATTTGTTTTAATCATACTTAACTTTTCAGATTTCTGTCAAAAATAGCCATTAAAACCAATACCTGAGTTTTAATGTTTTTTGTTTGATCAAAAATTAACAATCTTTGCATGCATTTATTCACAAACCTATGTTTTTAAATTCATTACTCGCGCTTACCAGTATTTCTCAGTGGGCATTGTTTGCCGGCATTGGATTTATCATTTTCGGATGGATCGAAAAGCAGGAGAAGTTTGTTTGGGCAGGTCTGCTGGTTTTTCTGCTGATGGGAATGGCAGCTGCTTATTTTCTGCTTTCCGGAACCCTGCCTGTTTCTCAAAACGGAGGTGAACACTTACCAAAAGAATTGAAAGTTTATGCCTATGTCAGAGGAATCGCATTTTTTAGTGTTCTGACCGGAATATCACTTCTGATGAAAATATTCAAAATTAAATTCCAGGTTTATACCATTTACCTCATCTTGTTCTTTGCCCTGGTTCTGTTTTTTATGGTGTTTAATATTCAGCAAATGCCCAATTAATTTAACTTATATTTTTTCTGAAAATAAAATCATAAAAAAAGCTCCTGAAATTCAGGAGCTTTTTTGCTATTTAATTTTTTCTTCGATCCATTTCCGTGCATTCATAAAAGCTTCCATCCACGGTGCAACTTCATCCGATTTCCGGTCAATCGGATAATATGGCCAGTGCCAGGGTTTGAAGGCTCGTTCGAGGTGTGGCATCATCACCAGATGACGGCCATTCTCTGAACATAAGGATGCAACGTTATAATCTGAACCATTTGGATTTCCGGGATAAGCCGTATTGGCATACTTCATTGGAATCTGATAAGCTGATTCTTCCTGTGGCAGACTGAATTTTCCTTCGCCGTGTGCTACCCAAACTCCCAGTTTCATTCCTTCCATCGATTGCAGCATCACCGAATTATTTGGTTGGATTTCAACCGACACAAAACCGGATTCGAATTTATGCGATTCGTTGTGTAACATTTTTGGTTTTTCTTCGCGTTCAGGATAAACCAATCCCAGTTCAACCATCAGCTGGCAACCGTTACAAACCCCAAGACTTAAAGTATCTTCGCGTTTGTAGAAATTATCGAGGGCCAGTTTTGCTGTTTCGTTGTATTTAAATGCTCCGGCCCATCCTTTAGCAGAACCCAGTACATCCGAGTTTGAGAATCCGCCCACAAACACGATCATGTTGACATCTTCCAGCGTTTCGCGTCCGGCAATCAGGTCGGTCATGTGAACATCTTTCACATCCATTCCGGCGAGATACATCATGTAAGCCATTTCGCGGTCGCCGTTTACACCTTTTTCACGGATGATTGCAGCTTTAACTCCGCTTGGTTTGCGGCGATTCAGGTCAACACCCAGATCGGCAGCTTTTCCGGAGAAACCTTTAAAATCGTATACCAGTTCGTTTTTCTTGTAATTCAGGAAACGTTCCAGAGCCAGTTTTTCTCCCGACTGTTTGCGATCGAGCAAATACGACGATGTGAACCACAATTCGCGCAAGGAATTCAGATCGAAACCATATTCTTCCGTACCGTTTTTTATGGAGAACTCGCGGCTACCGGAAGGATTTCCGATCAGAACAAAATCAACACCGGCAGCCTTCAGTTTCGCTTCGAAAGCAGCAGTATCAGAAACCTGAAGCACTACTCCCGGATTTTCGCTGAATAATAATTTTACGATGTCCGATTCACCAATTCCACTTAAATCAAGCGTCATTCCTGAATAATTATCGGCAAAACACATCTCAAGTAAAGTGGTAATCAAACCTCCGGAAGAGATGTCATGACCGGCAAGTATATTATTTTCTTCAATACATTCCTGAATGGTATTGAATGCTGCAGCAAAGTATTTTGAATCGGCCACAGAAGGAGCTTCGTTGCCCAGCTTGTTGATGATCTGAGAAAAAGCGCTTCCGCCCAGACGACGGTTCATTTTCGAGAAATCGACAAAATAGATGGAAGAATCAACCTTGTTAATCAGCACAGGTTCAACCACTTTTTTCACATCCGAAACCTCTCCTGAAGCTGAAATAATTACCGTTCCCGGAGCATAAACGACACCGTCCTTGTATTTCTGAGTCATCGACATGGAATCTTTTCCGGTTGGAATATTGATTCCCAAAGCACAGGCAAAATCGCTGGCAGCCTTTACTGCTTTGTAAATCCGGGCATTTTCTCCATCATTTTTTGCAGGCCACATCCAGTTGGCGCTCAGCGAAACACTTTTCAGCTGATCGGCCAGTGGAGCAAATATAATATTGGTCAGCGATTCGGCAATAGCCAGAACCGAACCAGCTTCAGCATCAACCAGGGCTGCAACCGGTGCATGTCCGATGGTTGTTGCAATTCCGGCTTTCCCCTGATAATCAAGCGTAATTACACCCACATTGTTCAGCGGAAGCTGCAATTGTCCGGCACACTGCTGTTTCGCGATACGTCCGGTTACTGAACGGTCCACTTTATTGGTGAGCCAGTCCTTACAGGCAACAGCTTCCAATTGCAGGACATTTTCGAGGTATTCCTCTATTTTGGAGGATTCATAATCGAGTTCTGCAAATTTCTCTACACGGGTGGTGTCGGTCAAAACTGTTTTTGGTGGTTTCCCGAACATATACGAAAGCTGCCAGTCGATTGGTTTTTCGCCGGTTTTCGAGTTTTCGAAGGTAAACTGCATGTCGCCGGTTGCTTCACCAATGACATACATCGGTGCACGTTCGCGGTCAGCAATACGTTGCAGCAGCGGCACATCCTTTTCGTGCATTACTAATCCCATGCGTTCCTGTGATTCGTTTCCGATTATTTCCTTTTGAGAAAGAGTCGGGTCGCCAACAGGTAATTTCGAAGTATCGATCTTTCCTCCGGTAGATTCAACCAATTCGGAAAGACAATTGAGGTGACCACCAGCACCGTGATCATGAATAGATATAATTGGATTTTCT
The DNA here is from genome assembly GCA_049277435.1 of Prolixibacteraceae bacterium. GTDB lineage: Bacteria > Bacteroidota > Bacteroidia > Bacteroidales > Prolixibacteraceae > Aquipluma. Next base: position 8,283 of record JBASYJ010000243.1, on the reverse strand, counting down.
GAAGATTCACTCAAGGCGCGAATCGCGTTATAAACACGTTTCTGCATTTCAGGATTCGCACGCTGAACGGCATTCAGCTCGATGTGATTTTTAAATTCACCGGTTGCAACAGAAGAAACTGCTCCCCCACCCATTCCGATGCGGTAATTATCACCACCTAAAAGCACCACTTTGTCGCCTTTGGTTGGTTCGTCTTTCAAACTGTCCTTTTTTGCTGCAAAACCGATACCTCCGGCCTGCATAATCACTTTATCGTATCCGTATTTGCGGTCATTTTCGAAATGCTCGAAAGTCACCACCGAACCGGTAATGATAGGCTGTCCGAATTTATTTCCGAAATCGCTGGCACCATTCGATGCTTTGATCAGAATTTCTTCCGGAGTCTGGTACAGCCATTCACGTTCTTCGGTTGCCTGTTCCCAGCTGCGGGCATCTTCGGTACGCGGATATGAAGTCATGTAAACAGCTGTTCCGGCAATTGGCAAACTGCCTTTTCCACCAGCCATACGGTCACGGATTTCGCCACCAGTGCCGGTTGCAGCACCATTAAAAGGCTCAACAGTAGTTGGGAAATTATGAGTTTCAGCTTTGAGCGAAAGTACCGCTTCCAGCTCAGTTACTTCAAAAAAGTCAGGTTTGTCCTGAGTTCTGGGAGCAAACTGTTCAACAATCGGTCCCTGTACAAAAGAACAATTGTCTTTATATGCAGATATAATTTTATTGTGGTTTTCGCTTGAAGTCTTTTTAATCAACTGGAAAAGCGACATTTCCTGTTCAACGCCATCAATGATAAACGTTCCGTTGAAGATTTTGTGACGGCAATGTTCTGAGTTTACCTGAGAAAAACCAAAAACTTCACCATCGGTTAGTTTCCGGCCTAATTTTTCAGAAACTGAATTCAGATAATCAATTTCATCTTCGCTTAATGCCAAACCTTCCTGTTCGTTGTAGGCTGCAATATCGCCAATTTCGAGAATTGGTTCGGGTTGTTTATTAATGGTAAATATCGTTTGATCCAGGTTGTGGTACAAAGCTTTCAACATCGGATCGAATCCAGCGGTGTCATCAGCAACCTGAATGTATTCTTCAATCCGGATTATTCCCTGAATTCCCATATTCTGGGTTATTTCGACGGCATTGGTACTCCAGGGGGTCAACATTTCCTTACGGGGACCAACAAACCAACCAGATAAAACCTCGTTATCGAGTTTTTCAGCATTGCCAAATAACCAGATTAACTTTTCAATATCCTCCCGACTAAGATTTTGTGCTGAATTTAAAGCAATTAAAGTGTCTTCCGGAGTTTTAAAAAATAGAATCATTTTGGAATATTTAATTGAAATATTTGATTTGAAACCAACTAAAAATTTGAACGCGACAAAGATAAATATTTCAGGCTTAAACTTGTTAAAAAATTGGTTCTGGAAGGAGTGTTAACAATTGAATAAACCTTTTCTTTAAAATGAGAGATGAAAAAATTCACAAACAACTCTAAAAAACATAATCAAAAAGGCAAGAATAACAACCAAATGTTCAATTAGCGAACATATTGCAGGAAGATAGAATTGCATAAATTAACATATCTATATTTCTATATATGTAATTGCAAATCAACCAATAAGCCTTTTCTTAACACAAAGTTTACATACCTGCCATATTATGCAGATACGGTTCAAATAGGAAATTCTTCAGGGTCGTTTGGAAATTTAATATTTATATTTGCCGCCGAAAAGATTAAAAACCGGATCAAAATTCGATTCAAAAACGAGCATGTTCGTTAACTAAAATTTGGATGAAAATCTCATATGCGAGTAACATCCGCAATAAAACACAAATTTTTTACGGATGAAACAAATTAAATACGTATCCCCTCAAGAAGCAGTAAAAGTGATTAAATCGGGCGACAGAGTTCATCTGAGTTCGGTTGCTGTAACGCCGCACACCCTCATTAAACCAATGGTTGAACGTGGAAGAAATGGAGAATTGTACGGAGTAAAAATTCAGCACATCCATGTCGAAGGAAATGTTGAATATGCTAATCCGGAATTTGAAGGAATTTTCGAATCAGAACAGTTTTTTGTCGGTGGAAACCTTCGCAAACAAACTCAGGCCGGCTATGCCGATTACATTCCTGTTTTTTTAAGTGAAACCCAGAAACTGATCCGCGAAGGTTATTTACATGTGAACGTAGCCATGGTCATGGTCTCACCTCCTGACAAACATGGATTCGTTTCGCTCGGAACTTCGGTTGATGCAACCCTTGCTGCTATCGAATGTGCCGATGTGGTCATTGCTGCTGTAAATCCAAATGTGCCCAGGTGCTGGGGTGACGCTATGATCCATGTTGATCAGATTGACATTTTTGTCGAAGACGATATTAAATTATTTACTCATGGTTTTACACCATTAACTCCTGAAGAAGTTCAGATTGGAATTAATGTGGCTAACCTGATTGAAGACGGTGCCTGTTTGCAAATGGGTATCGGAGGTATTCCAAATGCTGTGCTTGCCCAGTTGGGTAATCACAAAGATTTGGGAGTTCACACCGAAATGTTCGCCGATGGTATTTTGCCACTGGTTGAAAAAGGAATTGTAACCGGAAAACACAAATCGATCGACAGAGGTAAAATGGTTGCTTCATTCCTGATGGGATCACAGGATTTGTACGACTTTGTAAACGACAATCCGCGTGTGGCCATGATGGATGTAGCTCACACAAACAGTGTGGCCGTGATTCGTAAACTCGAAAAAGTTACCGCAATCAACTCTGCGCTGGCCATTGATATTACCGGACAGGTTTGTGCCGATTCGATTGGTATCAAACATTATTCAGGTGTTGGTGGTCAGATCGACTTCATTCGTGGAGCCGGATATTCAAAAGGTGGAAAACCAATTATTGCAATCCCTTCAGTAACAGCAAAAGGTGTTTCCAAGATTTGCCCAATCCTCATCGAAGGTTCAGGTGTAGTTAGCACCCGGGCCAATATTCACTGGGTGGTGACCGAACATGGTGCCGTTAACCTCTACGGAAAAACACTTCAGGAACGTGCCAGACTGTTGATTTCGATCGCTCACCCTGCACACCGGGAATCGTTGGAAAAATCAGCTTTTGACCGGTTTGGATCACATTTTCATTTCGTAAAAGATAGTAGTAGACAATAATAAAGATCAACAGGAAAAAGGCAGCTGAAAATCTGCCTTTTTCTTTACACTAAATTTACATTACGTCACACAGTTGTTACTTCCTCAATTCGAAAATGAGTGTCATAACTGCCGACATCAAAGAGATTTAACGATTTTAAAAACTGTTACTGCTGAAAAACACGCAGCTCATTTTTCGAATAATTGAGCAATACGTTTAAAAAGATTTCTGGTCGGCATACCTTTATGACGCAAAAAAATAAAAAAAAACAATTTTTTTTGTTCAAAATAAATACTTACTCAACATGGAAATTACACATATTGAACACATTGGAATCGCTGTAACCAATCTGGAAGAAGCAATTCCTTATTATGAAAATGTACTTGGACTGAAATGTTATGCCATTGAAGAAGTGGCTGATCAAAAAGTGAAAACCGCATTCTTTATGGTTGGACAAACCAAGATCGAACTTTTGGAATCGACTGATCCAAGCGGACCGATTGGCAAATTCATCGAGAAAAAAGGCCCGGGCGTTCACCATCTTGCATTTGCTGTGAATAATGTAGATGAAGCATTAAATGATGTGGCTGAAAAAGGAGTTCAGTTAATCGATAAAACTGCCCGCAAAGGAGCAGAAGGATTAAACATCGGTTTCCTGCATCCAAAATCTACACTTGGAGTATTGACCGAATTATGCTCAAATAAATAAACAAAACACCTAGTAACACAACCAATGAATAATACAGACAAAATAAAAAAACTCATCGACCTGCGGGAAGAAGCAAAACTCGGAGGCGGGGTACAACGAATTGAAGCACAACATGCCAAAGGTAAACTAACTGCCCGCGAACGCATCACCATGCTTTTGGACGAAGGAAGTTTTGAAGAATACGACATGTTCGTAACACACCGTTGCGATAACTTCGGGATTGACAAAACTAAATTTCTGGGCGATGGAGTTGTTACCGGACAAGGTACCATTGACGGTCGTGTAGTTTATGTTTACGCACAGGATTTCACTGTTTTTGGTGGATCTTTATCAGAAACTTATGCCCTGAAAATCTGCAAAGTAATGGACATGGCCATGAAAGTTGGTGCTCCGGTTATTGGCATCAACGATTCGGGTGGTGCCCGTATTCAGGAAGGTGTAACTGCACTGGCCGGTTATGCTGAAATTTTCGAACGCAACATCATGGCTTCCGGAGTTGTTCCTCAAATCTCAGCGATTTTCGGACCTTGTGCCGGAGGAGCAGTTTATTCACCTGCCCTGACCGATTTTATTGTGATGAGCAAAGGAACCAGCTACATGTTTGTTACTGGTCCAAAAGTGGTAAAAACTGTAACCGGCGAAGAAGTAACCGACGAACAATTGGGTGGAGCTTCAGTTCACGGTTCAAAATCGGGGGTTTCGCATTTTATTGCTGAAGATGAAGAAGAAGGACTGATGCTGATCCGCAAAATGCTGAGCTACATGCCTCAAAACAATCTGGAAGACGCACCATTAGCAGATTGTGAAGATCCAATCGACCGTTTGGAAGATTCGTTAAATTCTGTTATTCCGGACAATCCGAACAAACCATACGATGTAAAAGATGTCATCCATTCAATTGTCGACAACAACGAATTTCTGGAAGTTCACCGAAACTTTGCCCAGAATATAGTTGTTGGATTTGCCCGTTTCAATGGTATTTCAACAGGTATCGTGGCCAATCAGCCAAGTTATCTTGCTGGTGTACTTGACATTAATGCTTCACGTAAAGCTGCCCGTTTCGTTCGTTTCTGCGACGCATTCAATATTCCAATTGTAACTTTAGTCGATGTTCCGGGATTCCTTCCGGGAACTGCACAGGAATACGGAGGTATCATCACTCACGGGGCTAAATTATTGTTTGCTTACGGTTCGGCAACTGTACCAAAAGTGACGATCATTCTACGCAAAGCCTATGGCGGTGCTTATTGTGTGATGAGTTCGAAACACCTTCGCGGCGACATTAACTATTCGTGGCCAACCGGAGAAATTGCCGTGATGGGGCCAAAAGGTGCTATTGAAGTGCTTAAAGGAAAGAAAATTGCAGCCATTGAAGATCCGGCAGAAAAAGCTGAATACATGCTGAAACAGGAGGAAGACTACAAGGATAAATTCGCAAATCCTTATAATGCAGCAAAATACGGCTACATCGACGATGTGATTGAACCACGCAACACCCGTTTCCGTGTTATTCGTGCTCTTCAGTCTTTAGCTACCAAGAAAGATTTTATGCCTGCGAAAAAACATGCAAACCTTCCATTATAACCGACGATCATGCAAAGACGAATTAACCAAATAATCTCCGGAATATTCATTCTGCTTGCGGTCGTTTCAGGAAGCAAAACGGCGAAAGCCCAAAATGCAACTGACTTCAGGTTTAATGAAATTCTGGTACTGAACGATTCGAACTATGTTGACGACTTTGGCCAGCACAGTTCGTGGATCGAAATCATAAACTCTTCCTATTCAACCGTGAACATTGGCGGATGTTTTTTAACTGATGACCTGAGCAATCCAACCAAATACTGGATTCCAACCGGCGACCCGGCAACTCAGGTTTCGCCACGAGGATACATTGTTTTCTGGGCCGACGAAAAACCTACACGCGGGATATTCCATTTGAATTTCGAACTTAAAAATGCGAAAACAATTGCCCTCTTTGATGCGAATGGTAAAACACTGATCGATAAACTGGATATCCCTCAGGATCAGGAAACCAATGTTTCATTTGGCCGGATTGAAGATAACAGTCCAACCTGGAAAAAACTCGGACATTCGACTCCGGGAGCCAATAACGACCACAGCCGGAAAGCCTCTTCAGGAGAGAAATTTGTAGCGATGGACCCGTATGGTGTAGGAATGACGATGATTGCCATGTCGGTTGTATTTTCTGCACTGGCATTACTGTACTTCATTTACAAAAACATCGGAAATTTCTTTATCCGCAGAGCCAGAAAAGCTTCAAAAGTTGATGAAAAAGTTGTTGCCAGAACAGGCCGGCCAACCGAAGAAGCCATGTCCGGCGAAGTGAATGCTGCCATTGCAATGGCCTTATACCTGTATCAAAACGAATTGCATGACCATGAAGATACCATTCTGACCATCAAGAAAGTATCCAAAACGTATTCACCATGGAGTTCGAAAATTCATACCTTAAGAAAAACATATCGTTAATATATCCTTGAAATGAAAAAATTCAAATTTACCATAAACGGCAATCAATATGAGACCGATATTCTCAATATTGAAGATAACATTGCTGAAATTGAAGTAAACGGAACTTTGTATAAAGTGGAAGTTGAAAAAGCAATAAAATCACAAAAGACCCCAACCCTGGTTCGTCCAAAAGCATTTCCATCAACTGACAGCCATCCGTCTGTTGCAAAGACCAGCAGTCCATCTGCACCAAAAGGAGCCGGTAGCATTAAATCACCACTTCCCGGGGTTATTTTGGATGTTTATGTCAGAGAAGGAGATACAGTTAAAATGGGTCAAAAACTGCTGATGCTCGAAGCCATGAAAATGGAAAACAACATTGAAGCAGATAAAGCCGGAAAAGTCGTGTCGATCCTGAAACAAAAGGGCGACAGTGTCATGGAAGGTGATGTCTTAATTATAATAGGAGACTAAAACATGGGTACTTTTTTCGAATTTATAGTAGAACACATCACTCAGTTTCTCCAATTTACTGCTTTCGCAAACTTAACTTTGGGCCACATCATCATGATTTGTATTGGTCTGGTGTTTATTTACCTGGCCATTGCAAAAGAATTTGAACCGATGTTGCTGATTCCGATAGGTTTTGGTATTCTGGTCGGAAACATTGCCTTTGCCCCGGGCTATAAAATTGGGGTTTACGAAACCGGATCTGTATTGAACTACCTGTATTTTGGAGTACTTCAGGGAATTTATCCTCCGCTGATATTCCTTGGGATTGGGGCAATGACTGACTTTTCAGCATTAATTTCAAACCCAAAACTGATTCTGATCGGGGCCGCAGCACAGCTGGGTATTTTTGGTGCCTATTGTATTGCTTTGGCTTTGGGCTTCAGTCCTACCGAATCTGGTGCGATTGCCATTATTGGTGGTGCCGATGGTCCAACAGCGATCTTCCTGTCATCGAAACTTGCACCGGATCTGATGGGAGCAATTGCCATTGCAGCCTATTCGTATATGGCTTTGGTTCCGGTTATTCAACCTCCGATCATGAGATTGCTGACCACAAAAAAAGAACGCCTGATCCGGATGAAACCTCCACGTGCTGTTTCGAAAGTGGAAAAAGTAATTTTCGCCATCGCGGGGATGTTACTCACGACCTTCATCGTTCCAAGCGGTCTGCCTCTTTTGGGTATGCTTTTCTTCGGAAACCTGCTAAAAGAAAGCGGTGTGACCAAACGACTGGCTGATACGGCTAAAGGCCCGATGATCGATATTGTAACCATTCTGATTGGTTTGACAGTAGGTGCATCAACACAGGCAACAACCTTTTTAACCTGGAAATCGATCGGTATCTTCGCACTTGGAGCTTTTTCTTTTGTCATTGCCACTTTTGGTGGTGTGATGTTTGTAAAAATCTTAAACCTTTTCCTGAAAGAAGGTAAAAAACTAAATCCACTGATCGGAAATGCCGGAGTTTCGGCAGTACCCGACAGCGCACGTGTTTCGCAGGTTGTTGGTCTGGAATACGACAAAACAAACCACCTTCTGATGCACGCCATGGGACCAAACGTAGCCGGAGTTATCGGTTCAGCAGTTGCTGCCGGTATCCTGCTGAGCTTCCTGATGTAAAACTATTTTACACCATATACTGAAGAGGTTGCCGGTTTCGGCAACCTCTTTTTGTTTCAGATCAGATCCGAATCCGTATTTGAAATTGAAAATATTTTTTGCTTTTGGTTAGAATTAATTAACACAGGAACACAATTTCTTTAACATCATTTAAGAATTAATTTACCTGAATATCAACTCCTGAGCCTATCTTTGTAGTACATTTTTTTTCATAAGTTTAGGTTTAGTTAGGTTAGTTAGTTTAAGAGAGAAAAGGTAGGACAGAGGTTCTACCTTTTTGTTTTTATACCAATCCCGAAATTAAATCCCAAACTGATCCTGAATC
>JBASYJ010000242.1:0-93639 GCA_049277435.1 Prolixibacteraceae bacterium | reverse complement strand
AATATATAAAACTGGTACAGAATAAGATAAACAGAAGGCCAAGAGAAAAGTTAAATTTTAAAACGCCGTCTGAAATCTTTTTTGCAGCTTTAAATTGATTTGTCGCATTTGTGACTTGAATCTACGTGGAAAGGAATTCTATCAATTAATCGGCAACTGTGTCTGTAAAAAATTACTTTTGATGTTTGGCCTATTTGGGTGATTCTGGTTTTAAGCCTCAGTCGAATATTTAATTTTACTGAGATACCGATGCTGTGTTTTTCTGGTAAAACATTGAATTAACAAGTAAAATGTCGTTTTGAAATTTTAAATCCGGAATTATTGGAAACATAGAATTTGTATTTTTACCGGATGGAGTATTTAATGCATTAAATACAACTTTGAAAGGAAAAGAGCTTTTGCCTAATACAATGAAGTTATCAAACGAGATTGAAAATAGTGAAGACTGGAAGTTATTTCTATCTACTGGCAATGACAACGTATTTTCGGTTATTTATTCGAATAATTATGATATCCTATATGGTATCGGTTTAAGATATACCTCCGACCGCCAAATCATCGAAGACTCCATTCAGAATATTTTTATCTATTTGCTGAAATCGAGAAGCAAACTCAGGCAAGTGACCAACATAAAAGCCTACCTGATCAAATCCTTCAGACGTCAGTTATTTCTCGACTTAAAGAAGCAAAAAAGACTTGTTCTTCCCGATCAGTTACCCGAAAATCAGTTTGATTATTTCAACAGTACAGAGCAAACTTTGCTTGAAACGGAGGAATTGAATGCCATGCAGAATGCATTAAAAACCAGTATATCGAAGTTGCCACCCAAGCAGCAGGAGATGATTTACCTTCGTTTCGACTGCGATCTGAGCTACGAACAAATATCGGGTATTCTGGAAATCTCTGTTGATTCCTGTTACAAATCGGTTTACCGGTCGGTAAAAGCAGTCAAAGGTGAGATTGACGAGTTGCTTGGCAAGAACAACAGGTTAATTTTATTTTTCGTCAGCAGGTTCAGAAAATATTTTAATTAGAAACTTTTTCTGATTTTTTTATTATTCGTAAAGTTCATTTTATCAGCGATTTCATAGCTTGGTCGAAAATTATATTAAAAAAAGTTTCATTATTCTGTCCAGATTTTAAATTCCACACACTCTTATTCTAAATTTTTAGCACGAAATGAATATTGATCATTACAAATTATTTACGGAAGTAGACTTTATCCTGGATGAAGATCTCAAGAAACTGGTGAAAGGCGGTTTGGTGGATGGGTTGAATCTGGAGCAGTTTAAAGAATTACTTCCTGAAAAGAAAAAAGAAATCGATTATGCAGTTGAAATCCTGAAAGGATTATCAACGACTAAAAATTATAGCTCAGAGGCCAGAAAGGCTGAGATTCTTTATTCGATTCTGCAAACCAGGAAAAAGCATCTCAGGTTATCGGTATTAAAATATGCCGCCGGAATTCTTGTGGTTATCGGTTTGAGCGCTTCCATGCTCTTTTATTCAACCCGTAAAAATAATCTGGCAGAATTTGCTTCTTCAACGAACATCGTTTCGGAAAATGCCGAACTTATATTATCGGACGGGAAACGGGTAGAGATTGACAGCAAACAATCGAAAATTGAGTATGCTGTTGACGGAAATTCGGTTTCGTTAAACGATACTTCAAAGGTAAAACAAGCCCAGGCTTCTTCCGACGAAAGTTTAAACCAGGTGATCGTTCCTTACGGCAAACGTTCCAGTATCCTTTTGTCTGACGGTACTTTGGTTTGGCTGAACTCGGGTTCAAAAATAGTTTATCCACCTGTTTTCAGTAAAAGTACCCGGGAAGTGTATTTGGAAGGTGAAGCTTATTTTGAGGTTTCGAAAAACAAGGAAAAACCATTTTATGTCCACACCGATGGTTTCAGGGTAAAAGTGCTGGGGACAAAATTTGCAGTTCAGGCGTATAAAAACGAACATGAACACACTGCTGTACTGCTTGAGGGAAAAGTTAGTCTGGCAAAAAACGAAGTGCTTTTTGCAAAAGAGTATGAAATGATACCCAATCAAAAAGCAACACATTCCGGAGACAAATTTGAGATTGCCAACGTAAGCGATGCGCAAAATTACATCTCCTGGATTTATGGCTATCTGAATTGCGAAAATGAAGATATTGTGAGCCTGACTAACCGGATTTCGAGGTTTTACAACATTAAGATCGAAGTAAAAGCGAGCAATGTTGTTTCGAGATTTGCCGGTAAACTTGATCTGAAGGAAGACCCTCAGCGTGTGCTGGATGGATTATCAACAATTTTTAAAGTAAAATATAAAAAACTGGACAATACGATTGTGATTTATGAATAAAAAAACCGGCAGACGCATGCAACATCTGCCGGATAATAATAAACATGCCGCAAGGCAACATGTCTAATCCTAATTCAAATGTATGAAAAAATGTTTAATTGACAATTCCTCCGGGACCAGGAGGAGTTTAAGAGTTATTCTGCTAACTATGAAGCTACTAACCATGCTGATTTTCGTAGGAACAATGACGGTTTCTGCCAGTGTTTATTCCCAAAAAACTAGAATTGATCTTCAGCTTCGAAATTCAACTGTAAAAGACATTTTAAAATCGATTGAAGAAAGCAGTGAGTTCATTTTTATTTACGATACTGAATTAGTCAATACAAGGATCGAAAAGAGTATTTCGTTGCACAATGCGAAAATTGAAAACGTGCTGAACGAATTATTTGGTAACAGCAACATTTCGTATTCAATTGACGATCGCCAGATTTTTCTGTATAAAAAAGACCAACTCCAGGAAATTGGCGGACTTGAATCGGGACTGACCAGTGAAATGGATCAGAAAACTGACATTTCAGGAACAGTGGAAGATTCGAACGGGCAGCCTTTGCCTGGGGTTACAGTTATGGTGAAAGGTACTAATTTGGGTGTTACTTCCAATTCTGACGGAAAATTCAAACTCCAGGTATCTGCTGAAGCCACAACACTGGTGTTTTCATTTATTGGAATGAAATCGCAGGAAGTTGCAATTTCCGGAAAAACGACCATCAATATTGTTATGGAAGAAGAAACTGTTGGTCTTGAGGAGGTTGTGGCTGTTGGGTATGGAGTAACCCGTAAACGTGACATTGCAGGAGCTATTTCTTCAATTAAAACAGATGATGTCAAGGCAGGTGTGATTACGTCAACTGCACAACTGCTCCAGGGACGTGCTGCCGGTGTAATGGTGCGTCAGAACAATGCAGAGCCGGGAGGTGGTATTTCAGTGCGTGTTCGTGGTGCTTCATCAATCAGTTCAAATAACGAACCGCTTTATGTAATTGATGGATTTCAAACAAGCATTGGTAACCAGATCAATCCTAACGATATTGCTTCAATTGAAGTACTCAAAGATGCCGCTTCGACTGCAATATATGGTGCGCGCGGAGCAAATGGAGTTGTCATTATTACCACCAAGAAGGGTACTGAAGGAAAATTTTCGATTGATTACAGCTATAATCAGGCAACCAAATCACTATACAATCCATGGGATCTGATGGATGCACAGGATTATATGTCATATGCCATGAAAAACTGGAATGACAATGGCTCACAGGGCAATCCACCCTATACAGAGACTCAGCTTAGCTATACCGGACCTGGAACTGATTGGATTGGAAAAGCAACACGGGTTGCTACAACTCAGAATCACCAGCTTTCTATTATGGGTGGAAGCAAAAAGCTTAAAATGAGCATAATGGCTAACTATCTTGATGATCTTGGAGTTCTTCAAAATACTGAATTCAATCGTTTTGGAACTCGTTTAAATCTCGATTATAACCTGAGCGACAGAGTTCGTTTTGGTACAAATATCTATGCAGCACACTCGTTTAAGAACTACATTACAATGGGCACCAATGCAACAAATAATAATATCATCTACGCAATGCTTATGTCTGGTCCCTTTTCTACGGATACTGATGTTAACATTTTTGGAGAAAAGGCCCGGAGAAACACTCTTCTTGACGAATTAAATACGGTTAAGTTCGAGAATATCGCCAACACCATTTATTCAACGATATATGGAGAGGCTGATATTTTTAAATCGTTGACTGCACGTGTTGCTTACACTTATAGCAATGACAATACAAAATCAAGAAGATATTATCCGAAAACGACCAATATAGGTTTAGCTGACAATGGACAGGCTTCCATCGAAAATGCCAAAGGCGACAATCAACAGTTGGATGCCCTTCTTACTTTCAACTCAAAGCTTAACGAAAAAGCGAATCTGAAGGTAATCGGAGGAACAACCTATACTGACTATTTGGGAGTGGAGGATGGAATTTATGCCCGTGATTTTTCTACTGATGCATTCTCTTTCAATAACATCGGTGCAGCTAAAACAATTTCCGGCGTTTATTCAAGTCAATACCAACGAAACACACTTTCGTATTTTACCCGTGCTGAATTTGTTTATAACAACAAATATATCATCAATGCTTCGTACCGCGCTGATGGAGCTTCTAACTTCGGATCGGGAAACAAATGGGGTTATTTCCCTTCGGCTTCAGCGGCCTGGCAGATTGGCGATGAATCGTTTCTGGATTTCTCCGACAAAGTATTGTCTTCATGGAAACTCCGTGCCAGTTATGGTATTACCGGAAACGACGGAATCGGCAGCTATCAGTCAATAGGTAGATTTGGAATTACAGATGTCTATCTCGGCGGTTCTGAAGTTCAAAAGGGTTACTTTCCATCAAGCCCTTCCAATCCATCGTTGAAGTGGGAGACAACTGCACAGATTAATATCGGTACAGATGTTTCCTTGCTTAACGAACGAATCCAGTTTAATATTGATTATTACGTTAAAACAACCTCTGACTTGTTGAATCCGGTAATGGTGCCTATTTCTAACGGAGGTTTTACCTCAATGCTGGGAAACAACGGCAAGATTGAAAATCGTGGATGGGAGTTCTTTATCCGCTCAACAAATATCCAAAAGCCCAATTTTGTATGGACATCCACCCTTAATCTGGCCCGGAATAAAAATAAAGTTTTGGAGCTCAATGAGGGTGAAGCCCGCTTTAGCTCAATAAGCCCACAGGGGTGGTATAACTACGAAGAGTATTCAATTCTTCAGGAAGGACGTGCCTTGAGTACGCTCTATGGCTATGTATTCGATGGTATCATACAAACAGGTGAAACCTACACGGCACAACCTAATTCAATAGCCGGTGACCCTAAATTCAAGGATGTCGATCTGGATGGAACGATCACACCAAAAGACAGAACGGACATTGGTGATGGCAATCCAGATGTTATCTTCGGAATGACTAATAGTTTTAAAATTTACGATTTCGACTTTTCGTTTTCTTTTGACGGTTCATACGGAAATGAATTGTTGAATATTTCACGACTGATGCTCGAGGAAGAAGGAAGACTTCGCGATTCACAAGATCGCTGGTCACCAAACAATCTATCGAACGAAATTCCAAAAAACGGGTATAAGAAAAACGCTGGTATCAAATACGGATCATATATCAATTCACGCTATGTTGAAGATGCCAGCTATATTCGTCTTCAGAACATCGAGCTTGGATATACGCTCCCCCTTCAAAAATGGGAAAAGGCCACTGATTACATCAAGGGGGTACATGTTTTCATTGGCGCACAAAACCTCTTTACAATAACCAAATATACTGGTTTTAGTCCTGAAACCAGTACAAATGGAGGCTCCTCTGTGGCCCAGGGCTTGGACTACAATTCCTATCCGGCATACAAAACCTTTAACTTTGGAGCTAAAATCACATTTTAACTAATTAAAAATCAAGTCCGAATGAAAAATATAATCAATAAGTTAGTAATCCTCGGTATTGCCGCGATGGCAGTTACTGGTTTAAGCAGGTGCTCTGATGTTCTGGATGAGGTGATATACTCTGATCTTACTACTGCAAATGCTTTCCAAACTGAGAACGATGCCCTGGCGACAATAAATGGTATATATGAACGCCAGATATCGGTTACAAACCGTTCGATTTTCTATCTCAATGATATGCCTACAGATGTTTGCTTCATGAAAAATATGCCCAACGAGATATTGAATGATGTCCAAATGTCGAATAATCAAGACGTAACGGCTTCGTGGAGCGGATATTACAAAATGGTTTCGCGCGCAAATATTGCAATCGATAATGTAATTAAAATCGCCGCTACCCAATTTGATGATGATGCCAGTGAGGGAGAGAAACAAAGGGATGCACTACTTGCTGAGGCATATTATCTCAGAGCATTTGCCTTTTATCAACTTTCAGACCTCTACTATTCAATTCCTATGAACACAAATAGTACTACCGCAATTGATGCGAACTTGCCACTTACGCCGATAGATAAGGTCGAAGAACAAATCATTGCTGACTTAAAGCTTGCAACGGCATCGTTACCTGAGAAATTTGCAAGTCAGAGTGATGCAGGGCGTGCAACTTTAGGCGCTGCTTACGGAATGCTCTGTCGCGTATATATGCGGGCTGCCGGACGCAACAGGTTGGCCGGTAAAGATGCTACCGCAATGTGGACTACTGCATTGGAATATGCAAATAAAATCCTGGCATTGGAATCAAAAGGGGTTTATAGCCTTCAGCCCAGCGTATGGAATATTTTTGATCCAACCAACGATGCGGCCAAATACAACAACGAATTGATATACGCAGTCAGAGCTAATCCCAATGGCAATGGAACCTCTGATATTGGGATGAACTTCACTCCCTGGAGTTATGATATGGGATGGAATTTGTTTAGTATTCCCCTGGAGTTAATCTGGCAGATGGAACCCGATGATGAACGTTTGACTGTTCTTATCGGAACTTCGCATGGAGACGTGTATAATCCGCAAAAGATATTCTATTCAATTCCTGCAAATATTAATTTAGTTGGTACCATCTATAAAGAAACGCCTGCACGTATTGACTACGAATTGGGTGCAGGATATTCACAGAAGTATAAATATCTTAACACGGGAACTTACAATTACCGCACAGGGAATAATATGCCGATTCTTCGTCTGGCTGATATTATCCTTTGTAAAGCTGAGATATTAAATGAACTTAACGGACCAACTCAGGAATCTATCGGTTTGATTAATCGCATCCGCACACGGGCATTCGGACATAGTAATAAAAATCTTGAAATTGCCGACTATCCATCCAAAGAGGACCTGCGTTGGGCAATCTGTCAGGAACGGGCATTTGAACTCAACAATGAAGGAGTGCGCCGTCCCGACCTTATCCGTATGGGTTTGTGGAAAAGAGTCTTTGACGGTTATGTTGCGGCAATTAAAGCAAAGACCATTAAAAACGAAGACAACTGGATGTTGCAAAATCCAGGGAAACCACGTCCTGATTATAGTGCAAACTGGAAGAGTTATCCCACGGATTTAACTGAAAATGATATCCGCCGGTATTATCCTGTTCCTAAAACAGAATCGGATATCAATCCTGCACTTTTAGAAAACAGGAAATTTAATTGAATGATTAAAAACTAAAAATAGTGAAGGAATTATCCGAATGCCCCTGGCAATAAGAATGATTCCTTCACTAACAAATTTGAAAAGATGAGAAAAAGATATTTTAACTTATTCATAGTGATAATAGTTTTATTTTCCTCTTGTAATAAAGAGGAGAGCGTTGCTCAACCGCCTGCGGATGCCCGATGGGATTTCAACGATATGATTGGTTGGGGATATGCGCATCAGGATGATAATCCCGAGAATCAGTGCGAAATCGAAGCTGGAATTATGAAAATATGGACAAGAGCCGGATCGCTTGACCGAAAAAAAATATGCACCCTCGATAAGGTGTACACTACCGGACGCTATAAATGGAGAACCTACATCTCAGATATGGGAGTAGGCGACCAGGCAAGCATTGGTAGCTGGATTTATAACGATGATCACCACGAAATAGATTTTGAGGTGGGTTACGGAAAACAGGCAGTTCGGGACGAATTAGGTGCTCAGTCAGATGACTATGTGGCCTATATGACAACCCAGGACAATCCATTTAAATCGGTTCCAGTCTTGATAAAAGGTGGTTGGCACATTTTTGAAATTGATTTGTCGCTGGTAAAGGAGAAGTACTTCGTGCAATGGATTATTGATGGTGAGGTTGTTAGTACAGTTCAGCAAACCTTCGGCATTCAGTATCCATTCCTGATTCTATGCTCTGTCGAAAATCTCCAATTTATAGGCGACACTCCTGCCTCTAAAGTTAACTACGGTTTGTTTGACTACGTGGAATATAAGTATCACCAATAAGCATATAAAACTGGAAGCGCTATGAGGATTAAACTATTGTTGTACAGCCTGATATTGTTACTGTTTGTGGGTTGTGACGATCAAAACAAGAAACGCAAAGTTGAAGCAAGTGTCATTATTACCAAAGTGGCACTTACTCCGTGTGAGAACAATATTCTCCGGGTAAATGCAACAATAGATTTAAAAAGCGCTGCCACCGTTGAAATTAAATATTACAAAGAAGGCGATCCTCAGAATGTACTTACAGCAAAAATAAGTCCGTCTTCACAAAAGCATGTCATCACTATGCTGATGTTGCAGGAAAAAACAACTTACAAATTCAGCGTCACAGCAACTACTGACAAAACCTGGACAACATCCAAAGAATATAGTTTTACCACGGCTTCGTTGCCACCATGGATGCCGGAATATAAGTTAACACTGAACCATTTGAAGGTATTGCCGAAAGGCTATATTCATATAGCTCAAAAAGAAGGAGCGGGGTACCTGGTATTGCTTAACTATGAAGGCAAAATTGTGTGGTATGAAAAACTCGGAATAGGTGTAAATGTTTCCAGTTTCGATCCTAAAACAGGAACCTTTGCGTGCATTGTGGGCAACAATCCTGATCGTATATATGCAGGCAGCGAAATAATTATAGTCGATTTATACGGAAATATCCTGATGCGTCGCGCCAATGCCAGTTTCGACAATCCCTATTTTCACCATGATATTCAGCGACTGGAAAATGGGAATATGATTGTTATAAATTGTGTTCCAAAAGTATTTGATCTAAGCGCATTGGGTGGCAAGGCCGACCAGACTGTCTGGGGTGATGGATATACCATATACGACCCCATGGGAAAACCGGTTTCCTCGTGGGATGTATTTGGCGAAATCGACCCACGCAACGACTCCAATATTCTTGGAATAGGAATAAATGAAGCCAATTATCCCGTTGTGTTTGACTGGGTACATGCCAATACCATAAGTGTTGATACCGATGGAAATTTTCTGATGTGTTTCAAACAACTTAATCAGGTTTGGAAGATTGATAGCAAAAACGGCAATGTTCTTTTCCGCCTGGGACTAAACGGCAATGTGAAAATGGATCCCAGGTACATTACGCAGGGCGTGCATTCGGTTTACCGCGACAAAAAAGGCAGCTTGTTGTTCTTAGACAATGGACTCTTTAAAAGACAATCGCGGGCATTAAGCTTTACGGTTGACACAACGGCCAAAACCTCAACGCTCACGCAGGAGATTGTATTTCCTGAAGAATATTTTTCGAGGGCACAAGGCAGTGTATATATGACAGACGAAGAGCACTATCTGTTTGGTTCTGCAGTCTCTCAAACAATGATTATTACTGATACTAAAGGTGAAATATTATGGACATGCTCTTCATCACATGTATTTTACAGAGCATATCCCATCGAGGAAATTAAACTTTAATAAAATCATTTCATGATTATGAGAAAAATAATTGTTTTCCTGGGGATACTGGCTGTAAGTTTTGGTGCATTTGCACAAGGAAATTACCCTGTCATTCCATATCCGAATAAGTTGGTCAAAGCTGATGGTTTGTTTGAATTCAAATCTGAACTAACAATCACTTTACCTGATGCATTGATGTCAGAATTGGAAATTATTAAAAGCATTTTTGCTGATGAATACAGCATCAAAGTCCTACCGGATTCCAAAGGTAGGTTAAGCATTACACAAAACAACGAATTAGGTGCTGAAGCCTACAAACTTGCGGTGAGCAATGATAAGATTGAAGTAGAGGCTTCAACAACTACCGGTGTATTTTGGGCGGTTCAAACTATTCGGCAGTTAATGAAACATACTGATGGTGGCAGTTATACCATTTCCGCTTGTCAGATCGAGGACCAGTCGGCCTATAAGTGGCGTTCCTTTATGCTTGATGAAGCAAGATATTTCAAGGGCGAAAAAATTGTAAAGGAGCTACTTGACCAGATGGCTTTATTAAAACTAAATATTTTTCACTGGCATTTAACCGATGATCAGGGCTGGCGCATTGAAATTAAAAAGTATCCTTTGCTTACCGAAATTGGTTCGAAACGTGATTCAACTCAGGTGGGTACCTGGCCGGGAGGTTGGGAAAGTACAATTTTTGACGGAGTTCCCCATGAAGGTTTCTATACCCAGGTGCAGGTAAAAGAGATCATCCGGTACGCCGCAGAAAGACACATTACAATCGTTCCTGAAATTGAAATTCCGGGCCATGCAAGCGCTGCAATAGCGGCTTATCCCTGGCTGGGATCTTTAAATAAACAAATTAAGGTACCGGGAACATTTGGGGTTCACTACGAAGTGTTTAATATAACCGATAGTAAGGTAGAAACCTTTTTAAAAGATGTGTTGGATGAGATTATTGCATTGTTTCCATCTCCGGTCATTCATATTGGCGGTGACGAAGTAAAATACGACCAATGGAAAAATTCACCTCAGGTGAATGACTTCATGAAAGCCAACAACATCGCATCGTACGCTGATTTGCAGGTTTGGTTCACGAATAAAATTTCAATTTACATTGGAGAAAAAGGGCGCCGGATGATGGGTTGGAATGAAATTATGGGTACGCCAATACATGATTTCAGCGCAACAGATATTGTTACCAAAGAAAAGCTTGCTCAAAACTCCATCGTCCATTTTTGGAAGGGTGACCTCAAACTAATAAACGATGCAGTTACAAAGGGTTATGATATTGTCAACTCTTTCCATGAATATACTTATATGGATTATAACTATACTAAAATCCCGTTAGAGAAGTCTTATAGCTTTAATCCTACGCCGGAGAATATAGCTCAAAGCCATAAAAAACAAATACTTGGATTCGGATGCCAGATGTGGAGCGAATGGATTCCGACCAGGAAGTCCATGCAGAATAAGGTTTTCCCAAGGTTGGCCGCGTATGCCGAAGCCGGTTGGACAGAAGTGCCCAATAAGGATTTTGACCGCTTTAAACAATCACTCGGAATACTCGAACAGTACTGGGACAGCAAAGGAATTAGCTATTATAACAAAGAATAAAGCATTGGCATTGCTATTCAGTCATACCTAAACATTGTGGAAATTTTTCTATGCAACAGAACAACGAAATATCATTAAAATACCTGTTTTTTACATTCCTGAAAATAGGGTCAATTTCGTGGGGAGGCTTTATGGCTCTGATATCGGTTGTGCAGAAAGAGTTTGTTGATAAAAGCAAAATCGTTAAAGATGAGATCATCCTCGATGGTATTTCTTTAGCGTCTGTTTTGCCCGGCCCCGTTGCATTCAATGTGGTAGCCTATTTAGGCTATCATTTACGGGGATTTAAAGGAGCATTGGTAAGTATGTTTGCAATTATTCTACCCTCTTTTTTACTGATTCTTGCCCTTGCTTATATTTATTCAACCTATGGTCAGATACCTGCGTTTAGTCAATTTTTCCTTGGAGTACTTCCGGCTATATCAGCGGTGATTGTAAGTGTGGCTGCAAACATGGGCCAAAAACAGATTAAGGATTACAAACAGGTAATTATGTTTGTTTTATCAGGCCTTATCCTGATCTTTATACACTCATTTTTTGCCACACTGGGTCTTATTTTAATCAGTTCAGTCGCCGGTTATTTGCTTTATAACAACAAGGGAAACGCAAGTAAAAGCGAACCGGCTACCTTCCCGGTTTTTAACCTGCGGAAACTGTTGTTGTTTAGTGTTTTCATCCTTGCTTTGGTTCTTGGTTTCTTGCTGATGCCATTGCTGTTTAACGGGCAAAGCGTCGACAAAGCCAGGCTACTTCAGCAAATTGCATTCACTTTTTCAGGACTTAGCCTGACTTTGTTTGGCGGTGGTTATGTTATTATTCCAACCATGCAGCAAGTGATTGTTGATGGGCTGCAATGGTTGAATGTAAAGGAATTTGCTGATGCCATTGCCATGGGGCAAATTACTCCGGGCCCCATTTTAATCAGCGCCACTTTTATCGGATTTAAAATAGCCGGAATATTGGGCGCCGTCATTGCCACCGTTGCCATTTTTTTCCCTCCGGGCCTTCTCATGTTGTTCTGTTCCCGATTTCTTGATCAGATCAAAAATTCAGGAGTTATCATTGCTGTATTCAAAGGCTTACGTCCGGCAATAATAGGGATGATATTTTCATCAGCTTTTACCATTCTGAAAGGGGTGGATATAGGTTGGCCGACAGTGCTTATTTTCATTTTAGTTTTGGTTTTATCCATCAGGTATAAAATAAATGTTGCATATCTTATACCTGCTTCAGGAGTTGCCGGCATTTTATTCTTTTAGCATTGATTACAAAAAAACAGTAAAAATGAATTTTATTCAGCCCATACAGATGATAGGAACTCAGCGTTCCGGCTCCAACTTGTTAAGGTTATTACTTAACCAGTATAAAGAAGTTGTAGCGCCTCATCCTCCTCATATTCTTCAACGGTTTTATCCGCTGCTTCCTGCTTATGGCGACCTTTCAAACAATGAAAATATGGCTAGGCTGATTGATGATGTTTGTATTCTGGTTGAAAAAAATCCGGTACCCTGGATTGGAATATCCCTGGATAGGCAAGAGATTTTGAAGGAGTGCAAAAACAATACATTAATTGAAATTTTCAGGGTTATTTACGATAAAATGGCAATCAGTCACCAGGCGTCAATGTGGCTGTGCAAAAGCATGGCCAATGTACATTTCGCGGGTGAAATGGAGAAGGAAGGACTTAAGCCGCTTTACATTTACCTTTACCGTGATGGCAGGGATGTGGCCTGCTCATTTAAAAAAGCGATTGTTGGAGAAAAACATGTCTATCACATTGCGAAAGAATGGCGTAAAAACCAGCTGGCTTGCCTCGAACTGAAAAAAAGAACTGCTGCTGAACGGTTTATAGGATCAAGTTATGAAGATCTGATTCATGCTCCTGAAAAAGAGATGATCCGACTGAGTGAATTTCTTCATTTGAAATTCGATCCGGCCATATTGAATTATTACAATTCCGAAGAATCAAAGAATACATCCACCGCAGGGATCATGTGGGCCAATGTTGTAAAGCCGATCATGACGGATAATAAAAGAAAATTTCTTGATGAGTTAACGCACGAAGAGATCGTGATCTTTGAATCAGTTGCAGGTGATGTACTTGAACTGTTAGGATACGATCTGCAATTTCCTGAAGAATCAGCACAACTGGTTATTAACGACGGCGATATTGTCGAATATGATATTCAAAACAAAATTTTGAAAGAAAAGAGCAATTTATTGGCCGATCCTGAAGGAATGAAACTACGGGTTGGTCAGGATGAACTGATGAAAAGTATAAAAAACCGAATAATGTAAATCTTATGGCAAACTATTTTCAGGATACTGTTGGTAATGGACAGATAATCTGGCTCTTTGGAAGACCTTGTGCCGGTAAAACAACCATAAGCAATCGCCTGGCCCAAAGTTTAAAGGCTGATGGAATTCCCGTGATTACTCTTGATGGTGACGAACTTAGGGCAACAATTAACTGCGATTTGGGTTTTTCTCTTGAAGACCGCTTCGAAAATATAAGAAGAGCATCCGAGCTTGCCAGGATTCTTTCCCGCAAGGGTTATTTTGTCGTATGTTCATTTGTTACACCCACCAAAGAATTAAGAGAGTTGGTGTCAACAATCAACAATGATGCTAAACTCTCTCTGATTTACATTAAAACATCTGTTGAGGAATGTATAAGAAGAGATGTCAAAGGACATTATCGTAAAGCCCGTATGAGTGCCATTTCTGATTTTACAGGAATAAGTTCTCCTTTTGATGAACCTGACGAGATTAATTGTGAGACTATTGAAACAGACGATATGACAGTCGCTGAAGCTGTCGGAAGGTGCTTGCTGATTGTTGAAAAACAAATGGTTATGCAAGCAGAAAATGTATAGTTTCAGGTTAAAGCAAGGAATGGAATTGCATTTAAAGTGAGTAAAAGCATTTTAGATGAATTGAATAAAAGGAATTATACAAGCCTGCAAATATATTATGTAATTATAACGGGAGTGTAATTTGAACTCTGTCTGTTGATTTCTACTTTAATTTCATAAATCTACAAATTATTTCTTTTCTCAACCCTTAAATGCTTTTTTGTTAGATTCTGGGTTTTGTCAAGGGCGGCGTAGGTACGGAGCCGTTCATAATGGCATCAAGGTAATTCTGTCGTCTGTTTTGCCCGTCTACGATTATCCGTGGAAACCCGGAATCCAACCTGCCGAAAAGATTATTGCCCTGAATGAAATGATTAAGAATTATGCGGATAGTCACGGGATCATTTATCTGGATTATTTTTCATCGCTCGTTGATGAGCGAAACGGAATGAAAGCTGAATTTGCTGATGATGGCGTTCACCCCAATAAAGCTGGTTACCAGGTGATGATGACACTTTGTGATGAGGCGATTAAAAAAACTTTGGCCGGAAAATAGTGGTTTTATTCCATCGGGTCTGAGTAAGGAGTACAATTTGACTGTATTAGTTGACAAGGATTATTAGATGTCCGGTAATTAATCCAATCCGGGATCTGAATAATCCAGTCAGAAAATGAGATTGTTAACGACTAAAACAATAATCAATGAAACGTAGAGAATTCCTGATTAGCAGCGGCCTGGTTTCAGCCGGTGCCATCTTCATGCCTAAAAGTGTTCTTTCAAATACAACCAATTTTATATCTCAGCGGCCACCGCTTGAAAAACGGAATTTTGTCAGTGCCGAAGTGGAACGGGTGATCGCAGAAGTTACCTCGTCGATTAAAAATCCTGAACTGGCCTGGATGTTTGAGAATTGTTTTCCAAACACGCTCGACACCACGGTGACGCACTATGAAAAAAATGGCAAACCATTTACCTATGTCATCACCGGCGATATCGATGCCATGTGGTTGCGCGATTCAGCTGCCCAGATCTGGCCATACCTTCAGCTGATCAACAAAGACGAAAAACTGAAAAGACTGGTTCAGGGTGTGATCAACAAACAAACTGAATTTGTTCATTTGGATCCGTATGCCAACGCTTTTTACGACGATCCGGCTAAAAAAGGAGAGTGGGATAGCGATCATACTGTCATGAAACCAGGTGTTCATGAACGCAAATGGGAAATCGATTCGCTTTGTTATGTGATCAGGCTGGCGCACGGTTACTGGAAAGCGACCGGCGATGGTTCGTTGTTCGATGCAAACTGGCAGGATGCCATGAAACTGATCGTGAAAACTTTCCGCGAACAGCAACGCCTGAACGGTAAAGGTCCATACAGATTTACCCGCAACACCGAAGTTCCGACCGATACCCAGTTTGGCCGTGGTTTCGGAAACCCAACCAAAAAAGTCGGATTGATCCACTCCATGTTCCGCCCTTCGGATGATTCAACATTCTATCCGTTCCTGGTTTCGTCGAATATGTTCGCGGTTGTTTCACTACGCCAGTTAGCCGAAATATTCAGCAAGGTGGTGAAAGATGAAACTTTTGCTGTGGAATGTAAATCATTCGCGGCTGAAGTTGATCAGGCCCTGAAAAAATATGCCGTTGGCGTGCATCTGGATTATGGTAAAGTTTACCCGCTCGAAGTGGATGGTTTCGGCAACAAGTTATTCATGGATGATGCCAATGTGCCGAACATTTTGTCGCTTCCGTATTTGGGTTACTGCACAACCGAAGATCCAATTTATAAAAACTCGCGTCGTTTTTCGTTAAGCCCCGACAATCCGTGGTTCCACGAAGGTACGTTTGCCAAAGGGATTGGTGGTCCGCACATCGGAGAGGATAAAATCTGGCCGCTGGGACTCGTGATGCAGTCGATCACCAGTAAAGACGACAAAGAGATTCTGTATTGCCTGAAAACGCTTAAAAATACCCACGCCGGAACAGGATTTATGCACGAATCATTCAATGTGAATGATCCGAAAGATTTTTCGAGAAGCTGGTTTGCCTGGGCAAATACATTGTTTGGGGAGTTAATCCTGAAACTGTACAACGAAAACAAACAGATCCTGAAAAACGATCTGGCCTGATGCCGGAAAATAAATATCAGAAATAAGAAAGGTTAGTTTGATTCTTAATACGAGGCCGTTTCAATCATTGTATTGGGATGGCCCTTTTTATGAAAGCCAATAAAGAATAGTGTTTCAATTTTCGAATTGGTTGCCAAATTTACTTTCTTTTCTTCAGCTGGTCCTCCAGATTCTGATCAATCACCACCTGATTCGACACCGAAACATCGCGGGCAATGAATAAACCGAGTACCGGTTTTCCATCACTGGCGGTGATGTTGCTTTTGATGTTGGCTTGTGGAACGCTGAACAGCGAACCTGTACTGCTTTGATTCACCATCTGGAAATAAAAGTTGTAGGCAAATTCCGAAATCGAAGTTTGTTTCACAACAATGGTGTCATTCAGGTGCAGTTTCCGGTCGGTTTCTTCTTTATCGGGCTGATAGAAATCGGTATAAATTTCGAGCTTCGAGATGTAATTTCCATCCACAAACTCATCGCTGGCAATGGCCATTTGTTGGGCATCGGTAAACAGCGAGTCGTTCACATACAAATCCCATTTGTAAAAATGACCTATTCCCGAAGGTTCTTTTCCGTAGGTGAAAACCCCGATAAACCGTTTGTCTCCGCGTAACGATGGCATCAGCTGAATCGAGTCGATGGGTTCGACTCTGGCCAGTTTGTCTTTGGCGGTCAGGGTCACTCCTTCGGTTTTGATAGTTAAGGTATATTCCCGGCCGGCAATTCCGTAGTAGTCCAGATTCTCCGGAACACGGTAAAAACCTGGTTTTTGTGAATCTTCGGAAAGTGTAATTTTATTTTCCGGAGTGGCATTGTCCGAAATTGTAACCACTGCTCCGCTGATTCCCGGATAAGTCTGGTCCTGATCAACTTTCAGCGTCCGGTATAAAAATACGGTTGGTTCGTCCAGCGTGGTAATTCCGGCCTCTACACCGATTAAATTCAGGTTTTCTTCACTCAGTTTGACCTCAATCACGTCTTCGCAGGACGAAAATGTCAGCACAATCAGGAATAAGATTAAAAAATGGAGTCCGGAAAACGAAGAACGGAGACCGGGGTTCGAAGTTTTTTTCGATCTATTTTTAAGGTAGTTTTTCATGGTTCTAAAAGTTGAAATTGTAAGTAACCGACGGAATCATACTTCCGATAATCGACAATCGGGTTGCTTCCGAAACGGTCGGATTGTCTTCATTCTGCCTGAAGGTGACCGAGTAGGCATTCCGGCGGGCGTAAAGATTGTAAATTGAGAAATTGAGCGACTGCTTAAATTTCCGTTGCTCGTTTTTCTTGAAATCGTAGGTAAATGATACGTCGAGCCGGTGATAATCCGGAATCCGGTTGCTGTTTCGGGCCGCGTAATAATACATGGTATTTCCCTGAACGTCGTATTTCGCGATCGGGAACGAAGTCGGATTTCCGGTGGCAAAAATCCAGTTGGTGCCGAAATTCCAGCGTTTGCTAAGTTCGTAATTCATCACCACCGAAACATTGTGTGTGCGGTCGTAACTCGACGGATATGCTTTGCCTTCGTTGATTCCCGGAATTTCGCGCATCGACCGGGCCAGGGTGTAACTGATCCAGCCGGTCATCCGTCCTTCCTGTTTCTTGGCGTACAGTTCCAGCCCGTAGGCATAACCGCTGCCATGCAGCAATTCGGTTTCGAGGTTTTCTTTCAGGAACAACTCTGCACCATCGATGTAGTCGATCACATTGCTCATTTTTTTGTAATACACTTCTGCTGAAGTTTCGAACATGTTGTCTTTAAAATTCC
The DNA here is from genome assembly GCA_049277435.1 of Prolixibacteraceae bacterium. Classification (GTDB taxonomy): domain Bacteria; phylum Bacteroidota; class Bacteroidia; order Bacteroidales; family Prolixibacteraceae; genus Aquipluma. The sequence goes on along the minus strand of JBASYJ010000242.1, from coordinate 75,545 downwards.
GGAAATAGCCCAGTCCGACCTGGTTGGCAATCAGTGGTTTGATGTAGGTGCTGCTCGGCAGCCAGATATCGAGCGGAGTGGGCGAATTGGTATTCGAAATCAGGTGCAGGTTTTGCGCCATGCGGTTATACGAAGCCTTGATTGAACTTTCAGGACTAAGCATGTATTTAATTGCCAGACGTGGTTCCAGATTGTGATACGACGGCGGAACCAGTTTGCCTTTTCCATATTCAATCACGCCGGTCACTTCTTTTTCATTCGGCTGATCCGGATTCAGGTATTGCTGCACTTTTGCGTTCCCGATTTGCTGAAAATACGAGTACCGCAAACCGTATCGCAGGGTGAGTTTTGGCCCGATACTCTGTTCATTCGAAATATAAACCGAATTGTCGAGCGCATTGTAATTCGTTAAGGTCAGGTCGGTGAAATAGGATTTTTCGCCCGCGTCAACCGCTCCCGGTTCAAAATGGTGGTAAATGACGTTGAAACCCAGGGTTAGCTTGTTTTTCGAATTCAGGTACCACGAAAAATCTTCCTTGAAATTGTAGTCCGAAATTTGCGAAGTCCAGTCGAACTGGTCGGCGCCCGATCCCGGAACTCCCAGATTATAATCGTAATGCGAATAAATGAGCGAGGTATTTGAGAACAGTTTGTTGCTGAACAAATGGTTCCAGCGGGCGGTCGACGTCAGGTTTCCCCAGCGCATGTATATCGATTCGCCCACCTTAAAATAGTCGTCGCCGGTGTAGGCTGAAAAATAAACACGGTTTTTGTCGTTCATCTCGATGTTGGTTTTCAGGTTGAGGTCGTAGAAATACAACTGGTTTTCTTTCAGTTGCTCCACTCCGGCCAGTTTGCCCAGGTAGTCGGCATAGGTACGGCGACCGGAAACGATGAAACTCCATTTGTCTTTGATGATCGGGCCTTCGATGGTCAGCCGGCTCGAAATGTTGCCGATTCCACCGCTCATACCCAGTTGCTGCGAGTTTCCGTCCTTCATCCGGATATCGATTACCGAAGAAGCTTTTCCACCGTATTCCGCCGGAATTCCACCTTTGTAAACCTGAACATCTTTAATCGCGTCGGAATTAAAAACCGAGAAAAAACCCAGCAAATGCGAGGCGTTGTAAACCGGAGCTTCGTCCAGGATCATCAGATTTTCATCCGGTCCGCCACCGCGAACATACAATCCGGAGCTGCCTTCGCCACCATTCTGTATTCCGGGTAAAAGTGTAATGCTCTTGATGATGTCGACTTCGCCCATAAACGAAGGCAGTTTTTTGATCATTTTTACCTGGACTTTCTCCATACTCATCTGGAGACTTTCCACGTTGCGGTTGCGTTTTTCGCCGGTTACGATCACTTCGGCAATTTCTTCCTGATCTTCTTCGAGCATCACATTCAACTGTTTGCTTTCGTTCAGGATAATTTTTGGCGTTTGAGTCTGGTAGCCGATAAACGAAAATTGTACGAAATACGTTCCTTCGGGAACCGAAACCGAATAAAAACCATAAGGGTTTGTAATCACTCCGGTTTTCAACTCCGGAATAAAGACCGTAGCTCCGATGAGGGCCTCACCGTTAGCTTTGTCTTTCAGGTAGCCGCTCAGGGTCACGGTAGCCGAAAAACCCGCAAGCGACAAGATGAATAAAAGGATAAAAAGACTGAACTGTTTCATTGTTTGTTTTCTGTTTTCTAAATAAGGTCTGTTTTCAAGGACGAATGGGTTGATGAAATATTTTAATTGTGTTTTATCGCAGGTGCGGATTTGTAATCCGCGTCCCTGTTTAAATTGTTCTCATGACTTAAAATAATCAACAAATCCATAGATTGCTTTTTCCGGAATAAGTTGCTTTCCTGATTCAATTAATTACGATCTCCGGTTATTATTAATTGTTTTTTAATGGCGGGACAAAGAAAGAACCTTTGTGGAAACATCCTGCTGAAAAATCTGTGAATGGCGAAAATTTACCGATAAATTGAAGATCTTTAAGCTAGTCAGGGCTTCATCCTGAAGTTGGATGGTGCGGATTTGTAACCTCTTCTGCCCCTCGTTTGCAACGAGGGGTTAATGGTATTGAGTTTGAAACTCACTACTAAATAATTATTTGAACATTTACAAGTCCCTTTTCCCCGGCATAATCACGGGCCGAACTATATAAATAATCTTCCTGTTTGCCAACAATTAGTGATCGTACCGGATTATCATGGATGTAGTTTATTTTTTGCTCAATCAAAGTATTCCGGTCCAATTCGATGGCATGATTAGTGTCTTGCCAAAACCTGTATTTTGATATCCGATTATCAAATTTACCAGCAAATTCAAAACGATAAAGCATCCAATCCCTTCTGCTTTCAGGTTCTGTTTCAATTTTATCCAGAATAGTTTTGGCTGTGAATTTCTTGAAATCGCGGATAATGTCACTGATGCGGAAACCTTCAGCTGCCCGGCATACCAAATGCAAATGGTTCGACATTAAAGACCAGGCAAATACTTCTAAACCTTTTTTCTCAATGCAATAATTTAGTGAATCGGCAATCACAATTTTATACACATTACGGGTGAAAACATCAACCCAATCAACGATTGTGAATGTAAGATAAAACACTGAGTTTTGATCTTTGATAAAGTAATTATCAGCAGTCATTTTTTATGATTAAGATACGGAATTTGACTGTCCGTGCAAAAAAATATTTTGCATCAAATGGCGTTAAAAACGCAAAACCAATTACCCCTCGTTGCAAACGAGGGGCATTTAAGGTTTTTTAATGGCGGGACAAAGAAAGAACCTTTGCAAGAACATTCAATCATAAAATCTATAAACGGGTCAATTTTACCGATGAATGGAAGATCTTTAAGCAAGTCAGGGCTTCACTGCAAAGTGAGACCCTGACTAGAATAGAAATGTATTAACTTTGCCGGCAGGTTTAATTGAAATGGGCTTCGACGAGATGAGTGAAAACGGATCGACAAGAATCAATAAATATTTAAGTGAAACAGGATTTTGCTCGCGCCGTGCTGCCGACCGGCTGATTGACGAAGGTCGTGTTACCATCAACGGTAAAGTTCCTGAAATCGGCACCCGGCTGATGTCCGGTGATGTGGTTAAAGTGGATGGGAAACTCATCTCGGAACCGAAAGAAAAACAGGTTTACATCGCCTTCAACAAACCCAAAGGAATTGTTTGCACTACCGATACGAAACGCGAAAAGAACAACATCATCGATTACATCAAATTCCCCACTCGTATTTTCCCGATTGGCCGGCTCGATAAACCCAGTGAGGGCCTGATTTTTCTAACCAGCGACGGAGATATTGTAAATAAAATACTTCGTGCCAGGAACAATCACGAAAAAGAATATGTGGTGACAGTCAACAAGCCAATCAGCAAGGGTTTCATTCAGAAAATGAGCAACGGAATTCCGATTCTGGGCACGGTTACCCGCAAATGCGAAGTGGAGCAGATCGACCAGTTTGCTTTCCGGATTATTCTGACACAGGGATTAAACCGCCAAATCCGCCGGATGTGTGAATACCTGGAATACGATGTGGTTGCCTTAAAACGGGTCCGGATCATGAACATCTGGCTCGATGTACCGCTGGGCAAATGGCGCAACCTGACCGATGCTGAAATCTCGAAAATTAATGAGATGGTCGAATCTTCGTCAAAAACTCACGACGAAGACTGGGATTAAAAAACAAATCTTGGATCGCTTTAAGATTGAAGCATTTAAAGGAAAGTATTTTAGAATCCTTTGTAAGGATTCTATCCCTTTTGGAGAAGGATAGAATCCCTATATTGCCGAGCCAAATTCAAGAATCAGTTTCAGGAATAACAAGGAAATAGATTAATTCGATACCTGCAACTGCTCACCACCGTTTAACTTGTATTCCCATCTCGAAGGATTGAATTTTTTACCTTTGAACAGAAGTTTTCCACCGATAATGGCACCGGTAACTCCAACTAAAGCGGGAGGAGTTCCGATAAAAACAGCTAAAAATCCCCAGCCGCCTTCAGCTAATCCGATCCCCATTACATTTAGTCCCCAGGCTCCAATAAAGCTGCCTGGAGCCAGCAAGGCTATTCCACCAACGTTGCTTGACGAAGTTTTCGCCCGTAATTCCTGAATCTGATTCAATGAAAGCGTATCTGAACCAATTGAAACCAACTGATCAGAGATCACTTTCAGTTTACCCTTGTATTTTACTCCATTTTTTATAACCTGAATTTTAGAGCTTTCAGGAATATAAAAGGAACGATTCGAATTGTATTTTTTGACTTCAAGTCCTGTGGATTTTTGTGCCAAAAGACCTGAAGATGTGAGGAAAATAAGGCCCATTACAAGGATTAGTTGTTTCATAAGTCAGGAAGATAAATTGTTGAAAATCGTTTAATTTCAATGTTGTATTGGTTTAACAACAGTATTCCGGACTGAATGTTCTAAAATAAAGACATTAGGGTCTTAATATATTTCTGACGATACCTTGAATTTTTTTGTTTTTCTGTTAATCTGAAAAACCGAACAGACTTTCCGTGCCTGAATCTTTTCTTCAGGGCTAAAAAAAGTCAGGGCTTCACTTTAGAGTGAAACCCTGACTAAAAAGTATATTTTTGATTTATCTCCGGAGGATTAAAACAAACGTTTAAATCCGATAATTTCTTTTACTTCCTGAAGTGTTTTCCGGGCTGATTCCTGTGCCCGTTCGGCTCCCATCCTGGCAACTTTGCCCAGATAAGCTTCGTCTTTCAGGATTTCCAAAATACGTTCACGAATTGGTGAGGTAAAGTTGATAATATCTTCGGCAAGCTGTTTTTTCAAATCGCCGTAACGGATGCTGCAATCGTTGTAGGCTGCATCAAAATGACTCACCACTTCCGGAGTCGAAACAATTTTCATCAGGGTAAACAGATTCTCCACCGCATCGGCTTTTTTACTGTTTGGCTCAGTTGGACCGGCATCTGTTACCGCACGCATCACTTTTTTGCGGATGTCTTTCGGATCTTCAACCAAAAAAATACCGTTTCCTTCCGATTTGCCCATTTTGCCGCTTCCATCCAATCCGGGAACTTTGATCATGTCGCCACCATCAAACGTAAATGGCTGAGGTAACGGAAACAATTCGCATTTGTACATTCGGTTGAAACGACCGGCAAACTTTCGGGCCATTTCCAGGTTTTGCTCCTGATCTTTACCAACCGGAACAAATTGTGCTTTATGAATGATGATGTCGGCAGCCATTAAAACCGGGTAAGTCAGCAAACCGGCATTTACATTTTCGGGTTGCGATCGTGCTTTGTCTTTAAACGAAGTGGTGCGTTCCAATTCGCCCAGATAAGCATTCATATTCAGGAAGGCGTACAATTCCGACACTTCAGGAACATCGCTTTGAATAAAAATAGTTGATTTCTCAGGATCGAGGCCACAAGCCAGGTATTCGGCCAGCACCTGCTTCACGCCTGTCTGCAGGTCTCCGGGAGTTGGGTGAGTGGTGAGTGAATGAATATCGGCAATAAAAAAATAGCAGTTGTAATCTTCCTGCATTTTCAAAAAGCTACGAACAGCACCAAAGTAATTTCCGAGGTGCAAATTTCCGGTTGGCCTGATGCCACTGACAACTATCTGTTTGGTCATGATTTTCAATTAACATTCGATGGGCAGCAAAAATACACTAACAATTTTCAATTCACAAGAATAAAAAATTTAAAAGATCCTGAAACAAGTTCAGGATGACTTGATGAACTTGAAGAGATGTTGTTCGTAGCGTCATGCCGAACTTGTTTCGGTATCTCGTAATGTTATATGATAAATATAATTTCTCTTAAAGCATCAGCAATCCATTTTCCCTCAGTTCCTTCATCGCTGGGCTGTTCCAGAAGAGTACAAAATCCTCTCCGGTCTCTTTTTCGAAGCTTTTTTCGAGTTCGCCAAAGGTGGTTTGTCCTGAATTTGAAACCGAGATTTGCGGAATCTGATCAGTTAACCATTTTCCTTCCTGTTGTTTTAGCTGAATCACCAGATCCTGTTTTTTATTACTGAAAGTGAGTTCGGCCATTTCGAACGATTGGTTTTTCTTTTTCCGGGTGTAATTCCGGAGCGTTGGAACACCGCCCAGCCATACAATTTTGGCATTCGGACTGGCTGCCTCATATTCCTGTTCATCAATGGCTTCCTGGATGTAGTTCGGTGCCACCGTAGTTTTCGGCACTTTAAAATTAAACCAATCCTGAAGTGGAAAATCGAAACAGATGCCGTGCATGTAATTGAAAAGCGATTTTTTCAAACCATCGCTGAACCGTTCGTGATCGGTTCCGGTCGGATCGCTGTGAACCAGATCATTGTTGGCAAATGTTCCGGGTTTTTCGTTTTCAATGCGGACTTTAAATTGTGCCGGATTCAAGCCAACCGGACTGTGAGCGGTTAGGGCAAACTGGTGCCAGAAACCAGATTGAATAACTCCGGCCTCGAACAGCTGGCGGACAGTTTCGAGCGAATCGATCGTTTCCTGCGCGGTTTGGGTTGGGAAACCGTACATCAGGTAGGCATGAACCATGATTCCGGCACGGGTGAAATTGTCGGTCACTTTCGCCACTTTCGCCACACTCACACCTTTGTTGATCATTCCCAGCAGTCGGTCGGAAGCTACTTCCAATCCTCCGGAAACAGCGATGCAGCCTGATTCTTTCAGGAGCAGACATAAATCGGAGGTAAAGCTTTTTTCGAAGCGGATGTTGGTCCACCACACCACAGTCATCTTCCGGCGAATAATTTCCAAAGCCAAAGCACGCATCAGAGCAGGTGGAGCAGCCTCGTCGACAAAATGAAAACCGATTTGACCGGTTTGCCGGATTATTTCTTCGATCCGGTCGCACAAAACCTGAACGGTGTTGGGTTCGTAACGGCGGATGTAATCGAGCGAGGTGTCGCAAAAGGTACAGCGTCCCCAGTAGCAACCGTGAGCCAGTGTGAGTTTGTTCCATCGTCCGTCACTCCAAAGGCGGTGCATCGGGTTTACAATTTCGATCACCGATAAATAGCTGTTCAAGTCAAAATCCGAATAATCCGGAGTGCCGGCTTCGAACTGTGAAAAGTCGTTTTGTTTGGAGCCATTGAAGTAAATCACTTTGCCGTTTTGGAGTGCGAAAGTTCGTTTCAAGTCTGCTGTTTCGCGTTTCCCATCCAGGTGTTCAATCAGGTTCAGGATTGGAGCTTCTCCATCGTCGAGGGTAATAAAATCGAAGTATTCAAACACCCGGGCATCGGTCAGCGAGCGCAGTTCTGTATTCGGGAAACCGCCACCCATCACGATTTTTAGTTCAGGATATTGTTTTTTTATGAATTGTGCACTTTTGAAAGCGCTGTATAAATTTCCGGGGAAAGGAACCGAAAACGCGACCAAAGTTGGCTGGCAGAGTTCAATTTTCTTCCGGAGTAGTTTCAGCAAAATGCCGTCAATAAAGGTTTCCGGTTTGTTTAGCTCAGCATTCAACTCATCGAAAGTAGCGGCAGATCGGCCCAACCGTTCGGCATAACGGCTAAACCCAAAATGCGGATCGATGGTTTCCACAATCAGATCCGACAAATCTTCGAGGTATAGCGTCGCCAGATGTTTGCCTTTGTCTTTGGTACCCATCGTTCCGAATGCCCATTCCAGATCTTCAGTTTGGGCAAAACGCGAAGCTTCGGGCAAATAATTTCCTTCGCAAATCACATGGGCCAGTGTACTGTTTTTCTCCTGCAAAAAAGCAATCACCTGATCGATCGTTTGGATGTAAGTTTCACGCAAATTGAAAATCCGCTGTGCATTGGGTGAAAGTTCAGGTTTCAGAGATTCGATTTCCTGAAAAAGAGCTTTCAGGCCTTCCGAAGAAAATAAGGCCAGTATGGTTTCGATACCCAGATCGCACTGGTACGACGAAATATTGCGGGTATTCAGAAAGCCTTTCAGATAGGCCGTTGCAGGATAGGGCGTATTCAGTTGTGTAAAAGGCGGAGTGATCAGTAAAACATTTTGGCTCACGATGTATCTTTTTGCGATTCGTAAAAGTAATACAAAGCAGGCAAAGATTTGTTGCGGCAAGTGGGGCTTCAAAAATTAATCCCATTGATCTGCCGGGCAAACTTTAACATTCTTTTTCAGGAATTATGTTGTAACTTTAACGATATAAAGTCATTAGCCATGCAAGCAAAAACTATTTTCATGACCGCATGGGTGAGTTTTTGTGCATTTTCAACTTTCTCACAAGGATCTCTGCAAAACCGAAAACCCTATGCTGCCGGGCGGTTTTATACCGATAAACCTGCCGAATTAATCAGTCAGCTGGAGCAGTTATTTTCGAAATCGGCACTGAAAAGCTCTGAGAAAACCCCGCTGGCCATTATCGTCCCACATGCCGGATATGTTTACAGTGGCGAGGTTGCTGCTTCGGCGTATAAACAAATCGATCACAAACAGCAGTTTGACCGGATTTTTATCATCGGTTCGAGTCACACCACCACATTTTCCGGAGCTTCTGTCTTTTGTAACGGAAATTACGAAACTCCTCTGGGAACCGTAAAAGTTGACCTTGATCTGGCCCGGAAACTGATTGCAGAAAATAATCTGCTTAAATGTTATCCTGAAGCTCACCAGCATGAACACAGCATTGAAGTTCAGCTTCCATTTCTTCAATATTATTTAAAAACCGATTTTAAGATTGTCCCGATTATCATTGGTTCTTCAACTGCCGAAACATCGAAAAAGCTGGCGGCCATTTTAAAGCCTTTCCTGAACGAAAAAAATCTGTTTGTAATCAGCAGCGATTTTTCGCATTACCCGGTTTATAACGATGCGCGGAAAGTTGACCAGTTGACAGCAGAAGCCATTCAGACGAATAAAGCTTCAAAAGTACTGGCAGTTTTGGAGAGCAATGAAAAACGCAATATTGAAGGACTCGCAACCAGCCTGTGCGGCTGGAGTTCGGTGCTGACTTTATTGTACATGACCGAACAGCTGCTGGATGTGAATATCGATCTTATTCAGTATAAAAATTCCGGAGATAAGGCGTTTGGCGACAAAGACCGTGTCGTGGGGTATTACTCGATTTCATTTACCCGGGGGAAACCGGCAGAAAAAGCGATTGGTTTTTCAATCAGCAACGAAGAAAAGAACTATCTCTTAAAACTTGCCCGGGAAACCATTTCAGAATACGTTCAGAAAGAGACTATTCCAAAAGTTGATCAGTCGGTTTTGACTCCAACCCTGAAAACACCCTGCGGCGCTTTTGTTACCTTGTATAAAAACGATATTCTGCGGGGCTGCATCGGTCGTTTTGACCCGGATGAACCGCTCTGGAAAGTTGTTCAATCAATGGCTGTGGCTGCAGCAACAAAGGATTACCGGTTCGACAGGGTTCTTTCCAGCGAACTCAGCAAATTGAAAATTGAAATTTCGGTGCTCACTCCCTTGAAACGAATAAAATCGGCCGACGAAATTATCCTGGGCAAACACGGAATCTACCTGAAAAAGGGCGATAAGACCGGTACCTTTTTACCGCAGGTGGCCACCCAAACCGGTTGGACCATGGAAGAATTTCTGGGTCATTGCTCCGAAGATAAGGCACACATTGGTTGGGATGGCTGGAAAACCGCGGAGTTGTACACGTATGAAGCGCTGGTTTTCGGGGAAGAGAAGAGGTAGTTTTCAATTGTTTGAAAAGTTTCTTTTGTTTCTGTAGTTTATTTTAGTTCCAAGGTATTTGTATATAATTAAGCGCCCACATGAGACAGAAATCAATTGAATGTTCACGAAGAATAGCAACAATAGAAACAAAATCATAACAACAGAAACAATAAAATTATGAGTACAATCAAGAAGTTTGAGGATTTGGAAGTCTGGAAACTGGCAAGGGAACTTTGTCAGGATATTTATATTTTAACGCTGCACGAAGGATTTTCGAAAGATTTTGGTCTGAGAAATCAGATTAGTAATTCAAGTGGATCGGTGATGGACAACATTGCCGAAGGTTTTGAACGGGATGGGAACCGGGAATTTTCTCAATTTCTTTCCATTGCCAAAGCATCTTGTGGAGAATCACGTTCACAGCTATACCGCGCATTTGATCGCCAATACATTACCAATGAACAATTTGAACTTTTCTCACAAAAAACAATTGATTTGGGTCGCAAAATTTCAAATCTGATGAACTATCTAAAAAGCTCAGAAATCAAGGGTAACAAGAACAAAGCACCCGATCCCAAACCACAGAAACTATAGAAACCATAGAAACAAAAGGAACCTTTTCAACCCTTTTCATGAACATCACTTATCCACTTTTTCCGGTTGCGATTTTGGTTATTCTGTTTTATTCCTTGTCGTTCGCGTTTTCGCGGATGGGACTGATTAGCAAAATCAATCACCGGAAATTATGGAATGTTTTGCTTCTGATTGCCTTTTTGACGACCGGACTGATCGGATTGCTGATGGTTGTAAAAATAAATTACAAACTGGTGATTCCCGTTTACGATCAGTTGGTTGGTTTTCATGTGGCTTTTGGAATCGGAATGGCCGTCATCGGATTTTTCCATCTCTGGTGGCATCTGAGTTATTACCTGAAACTTTTCAGCAATGAAAAGAATCCGGAATCCGTACAAAAAATGCAGTTCGAAAACATTCCGGAGTCTGGATTTTTAAAATTTTCCGCTTTTTTACTGGGTAGCACTTCCATCATCGCTCAGGTTATTTTGCTGCGCGAATTTATGGCGGTTTTTAGCGGCAATGAACTGGTGATCGGGATTGTACTGGCCAGCTGGATGGTCTTAACCGGGATTGGCGCTTTCCTCGGAAAGTTTCCTATCCGGATAAAAAAGGCAGCAACAGTCATCGTTTCCGGTTTATTGATACTTTCAGCTTTACCATTTTTAACTACATTCCTGATCAATTTCCTGAAAAATGTAGTTTTCCCGATCGGTGCCACGATCAGCCTGTTTCAGATTTTCTATTCTTCGTTTTTGCTCCTGATTCCGTTTTGCCTGACCAGCGGTTTTCTGTTTACTTTCATTGCTGGTGTTTTTTCTGAAAAGCGGCAGCAAAACGAAGCTGGACCGGTTTATGGCTACGAATCGCTGGGCAGTGCCATCGGAGGTTTATTGAGCGGATTGCTATTTATTTTTGTCTTTTCGTCGATCGAAAGCCTGCTGGTATTGATTGTTTTGAACGGTTTGCTGCTATTCCTGATAAATTTTCAGAAAGCCGGACTGTTCATGAAATGGATTCCGTTGTTCGTCATTTTACCGGCAAATATTCTGCTGTTTTTTCATCCTGAAACGCGGATTCGCAGCCTGGTTTATCCCAATCAGGAAATCGCGGTTTCGAAAGATTCGCCTCACGGAAACATCGTCATTACCCGTCGCGAAAATTTATGGAGCGTGTACAACAACAATGTGCTGTTGTTCGATTCCGAAAATTTTATGCAAAACGAAGAAGCTGTTCATTTTGCGATGCTCCAGCATCCAAATCCAACGAAAATTCTGTTGGTTTCCGGAGGACTTTCCGGGCAAATTGCTGAGATCAGGAAATATGGGAAGGTTTCGATTGATTATGTGGAAGATAACCGCTGGCTGCTCGAACTGATGAAAGATACGCTTGGGAAAATGACGGATGAGAATCTGCATGTTTATCCGATTGATCCGCTTCGTTATCTCCGCAAAACCAAAAATACCTATGATGTTGCAATTCTGAACCTGCCGGGCCCGTCGACCATGCAGGCAAACCGGTTTTTTACACTCGAATTTTATCAGCTCCTGAAACAAAAATTAACTCCGGAATCTGTTGTTTCGTTTGGCATTCAGGCCCCGCCGAATTATATGAATCAGGAAGCAGTTGACCTCAATTCGACCTTGTTTTCAACTTTGAAAAACGTGTTTCAAAATGTGATCATCCTTCCGGGAGAGAAAAATTATTTTCTGGCTTCCGATGCCCCGCTGAGTTACAACATTGCAGAAGCCGTTCAGGAAAAAGGACTTGAAAACCGGTATGTGAACTCCTATTACCTCGATGATTCGCTGCTTAAATTCCGGGCTGAAAATATTCTGGCGGCGATTAATCCCACTGCGGTAATCAATCAAAACCTGAATCCGGTTTCGTATAATCAGCAACTCAATTTCTGGCTAAGTCAGTTCAATGGGAAATACCACATCCTGACAATTCTGATCTTTGCGCTGGCTTTTTTCGTTTTTATAAGGGGGAACGCAGCGTCTAAAACCATGTTCCTGACTGGTTTTTCAGCTTCAGGACTGGAAATTCTCCTTCTTTTCGGTCTGCAGATTTTCTTCGGAAATATTTACCTGTTCACAAGTTTTGTTTTCACCGGTTTTATGCTCGGACTGGCTGGCGGTTCATTCTTCGGGAAATCAATTCAAAGCAAATCATCCAACAACTACCTTTCGTTCACCCAAATCCTGATCGGCGTTTTTGCGGTTGTCATCAGTTTTTTACTTTTTACTCCGGAAGTGGCTGGACGTTCACCGGCAATGGTTTATTCACTGTTTCTGTTGTCAACAATTTTGATTGGTGGGCTGACCGGATTCCAGTTTACCCAGGTAAGTCTGAACCGATCCGGAAATTTTGCTGACGTTTCAGGAAAAACATACAGCTACGACCTGATTGGTTCGGCGATGGGAGCACTGGCAGTTTCTATTTTTTTTGTGCCCCGCTTCGGAATACTGACTTCCATTCTGGCAATAAGTTTTCTGAATTTTGTGTTTGGAATTTGGTTAATTTTAAGGAAAATATCGTTTTAATATTTCACCCGGATGAAAGAAGAAACCGCGATTAAGCTTTTCAATGAAAATAGAATTCGAAACCATTGGGACAATGAACACGAAAAGTGGTATTTCTCTGTTGTTGATGTAATTGGAGTTCTTACAGAAAGCGTTGATGCCAATGCATATTGGCGAAAAATGAAACAACGTTTAAAAGCAGAAGGAAATGAAACCGTGACGAATTGTCACGGTTTGAAAATGCAGGCAGCAGATGGGAAAATGCGTACTACGGATGTTGCTGATACAGAACAGTTATTCAGGTTAATCCAGTCAATCCCATCACCAAAAGCCGAACCGTTTAAACTTTGGTTGTCCAAAGTTGGACGCGAAAGGATTGATGAAATTGAAGATCCTGAATTAGGTATCGACCGCATCATGGAAACGTATTTACGGAAAGGATATTCGAAAGAGTGGATTAACCAACGACTTAAAAGTATTGAAGTCCGCAAGGATTTAACCGATGAGTGGGAAAACCGCGGAATTAAGAAAGGTCAGGAATTTGCAATCCTGACAGATGAGATTTCTAAAGCATGGAGTGGATTTACTACCAAACAATACAAAAATCACAAAGATCTGAAAAAGGAAAACCTTCGCGATCACATGACGAATCTCGAATTGGTCCTGAATATGCTTGCAGAAGCAACAACAACCGAAATTTCGAAAGAGAAGAATCCTGAAACATTTGAAGATAGTCGCAAAATTGCCAATCAAGGTGGTACAATTGCTGGAAATACCCGAAAAGAGATTGAAGAGAAAACAGGGAAAAAAGTAATCAGCAGACAAAATGCGAAACAAATCAGACTGGAAAAGGGTAAAAAAAATGAATGAATTTTGATTTTCGTGACCCATGATGAATTTTCCGGATATGAATACGCGTGAATTTTTGAAATACGGACTGGCAGCAACCGGCGGAGTGGTTTGTGCACCCTTGATGAGTTTTTCAGGCGAAGCAAAAGAAAAACTCTGGAAATGGAGCAAGGAAGGAATGTACTGGTCACCCACACCACGCGGGCCGAAATGCCTGATTTGTCCGAACGAATGTGTGATTAAGGAAGGCGAAACCAGTGTTTGCCGTAACCGGATAAATTACGAGGGAAAAATTTATTCGATCGCCTACGGAAATCCCTGCTCGGTAAATATCGACCCGATTGAGAAGAAGCCATTCAACCATTTTTTACCCGGAACGCGGGCCTTTTCTATTGCCACGGCAGGGTGCAACCTGGCTTGTATGAACTGTCAGAACTGGACTATTTCGCAGGTGAGCCCGAAGGAAACCCGAAACTACGATCTGATGCCCGACCAGGTGGTGGCAAAAGCAGTGGCAAGTCAATGCCAGTCGATCGCCTACACGTATTCCGAACCCATCTCGTTTTACGAATATACGCTTGACACGGCCAAACTGGCCCGTCAGGAAGGCATCCGGAATGTGCTGGTTACCGCGGGTTACATCAACGAAGAACCGCTCCGGAACTGGTGCAAATACATCGATGCTGCACGGGTCGACCTGAAATCGTTCAGCAACGATATTTACATGAAACTGAGTGCCGGTGCGCTTGAACCGGTTTTGAACACCCTGAAAATATTTGCGGAAACGGGGGTCTGGCTCGAAGTGATCAACCTGGTTATTCCTTCCTGGACTGATAATCTGGACATGATTAAACGGATGTGCAGCTGGCTGGTTGAAAATAAACTTGAAAATTATCCGCTGCATTTTGATCGGTTTCATCCCGATTATAAACTCACCCAATTGTCATCCACTCCGGTTGGAGTGCTCACTAAAGCCCGTGAAATCGCTTTGGCTTCAGGAATGAAATACGTGTACATTGGCAATGTTCCCGGTCTCGACCAGCAAAATACGTCCTGCCCGAAATGTCACGAAATGGTGATCGAACGACGGGGATTTTCTATTCTTCAGAATAAACTTGAAAAGGGAACCTGCAAAAAATGCGGTGAAAAAATTGCCGGGGTCTGGGAATAAATCTGTGCAGGGTCAGGGTTTCACTCAAAGTGAAACCCTGACTAAATATTTTACGGACTTTCCTTCCTCAAAATATTTCCTACTTTTACCTCTTGAAATGGTTCCGAATCCGGCATTATCCGGAGTGGAATAATAGGGAATCCGGTTAAATTCCGGAGCTGTACCCGCAGCTGTAAGCCTTTTTAGATTTTTTGCACTCTCTGCCACTGAGCTTGAAAAAGAAAAATTACCACAAAGGCCACAACGTGAAAACACGAAAATGATTTAAATATCAGGAAATAATCTTCGTGTAACTTTGTGGAAACTTAGTGTTCTTCGTGGTTTGTTTTTTTAATTTACTCGGGAAGGCTGCAAAAAGTGAGGTGAGCCAGAAGACCTGCCAGTTCAAAACAAGTTTTAGTCGAATCTTCGGGAAAAAAGATCGGTGAAAAGTGGCAACAATTTCCTTTTCATTTCTTCCGGAGTAAATTTTCACTAGTTAAACTAAACCAGATTATATGAAAATCATTAGAAATGCATTTTTCGCCGTCCTGATTTTGTTGTTGCTGGTTCCTGAAACAAATGCACAATCTTCGGTTCAAAAGCCAATCAGGCTGGGCATTGCCGGAATGACACACGGGCACATATCCTTTATTCTGGGTCGCAAAGACAAAAAAGATTTTCAGCTTGTTGGTGTTTATGAACCAAATCATGAACTGGCTGTAAAACTGGCCGGACAATTCGGATTCGATCCGAAACTGATCTATTCTGATCTGGATAAAATGCTGGAAAGTACCAAACCTGAAGCGGTGGTGGCATTTGGCTCGGTTTACGAACACATGGCTGCCGTCGAAGCCTGCGCCCCGCGTGGAATTCATGTGATGGTTGAAAAACCGCTGGCCACCAACAATGAACATGCTCAGAGGATGCAAACCCTTGCCGTGAAAAATCACATCCATTTATTAACCGATTTCGAAACTTCGTGGTACCCGACTACGGCAAAATCTTTTCAGTTGGTGAACGAAAGTAATGCTGTGGGCGAAATCAAAAAGGTAGTGATTCACGATGGGCATCAGGGGCCCAAAGAAATTGGCTGCGATCAGGTTTTTCTGGATTGGCTGACTGATCCGGTTCAGAATGGCGGCGGCGCACTGATCGATTTTGGTTGTTACGGAGCCAATTTGATGACTTACCTGCTGAAGGGAGAGGAGCCAATTTCGGTTACTGCGGTCACACAAAAATTTAAACCTGAAGTTTATCCGAAAGTGGACGATGAAGCTACTATCATTGTGAGTTATCCGACTGCGCAGTGCATCATTCAGGCATCGTGGAACTGGCCTTTTAGCCGGAAAGACATGGAGATTTATGGTGAATCCGGTTACGTCGTAACAGTTAACAACACCGATATGCGCCTGAGAACCGGAACGATGCAGGCAGAACAGTCCATGAAAATTACTTCGGACGATGTTGCAGTTTATGAAGATCCATTCAGCTATTTTGCCGACGTGCTGAACGGAAAAGTGACCATGAGCAGTTATGATCCATATTCACTGACCAACAACCTGATCGTAGTTAAAATCCTGGATGCTGCCCGCGAATCGGCTAAAACCGGAAAAACCGTATTCATCAAGAAATAATATGAAGAAAAACTTATATCTGCTTATTCTCCTTCTTGCCTGCCAGTTGACAATTCAGGCACAGGAAGCCAAACGGATTGTTTCGCTGGTTCCTTGGGTAACCAAAAGTTTATACGTGATGGGCGAGCAGGACCGGCTGGTGGGCTGCACGAGTTTTTGCCCGGTTCAGGCTTCGGATCATGTTGAGGTGGTGGCCAATGCCATGAATGTGAATCTGGAAAAAACCCTGCTGCTGAAACCCGATGTGGTGATAGCTTCGTCGCTTATCCGGCCCGAAACCATCGATAATTTGAAGAAACTGGGGATCAAGGTTATTACCCAGACTTATCCTGAATCGTTTGATGAAATCTGCAACAGCTTTGTTCTGATTGGTCAGTTGATCGGTCAGGAAACAAAAGCAAAGGAAATTGTAGCACAGCAAAAGCTTCGGCTCGAAAAACTGAAAACGAAAATTCCTTCCGGAAAAACTCCCAAAGTATTTATACAGATTGGCGCCAAACCACTTTTCTGCGCCGTTCCAAAAACCTTTATGGACGATTTTATCAGCTTTTCAGGAGGAAAAAATGTGGCTTCCGGACTGACTTCAGGAGGAATTACCCGCGAATATGTTCTGAAACAAAATCCGGATGTGATTTTTATCGTGACCATGGGAATTGTTGCAGAGGAAGAAAAGCAAACCTGGCTGACTTATCAGTCGCTTTCGGCCACAAAATCAAAAATGATTTATATTCTGGATGCCGACAAAACCTGCAGTCCGACACCGATTCTGTTTGTCGATGCGCTCGAAGAAATAATTGGATTGATGTATCACAAGTAAGTGGAATGAATAAACTTCGGCCAATCATGTTTGTCGGAACAGGTTCTGATGTAGGGAAAAGCGTTCTCAACGCCGGATTCTGCCGTATTTTTAAACAGGATGGATATTCACCGGCGCCGTTTAAAGCACAAAATATGTCGCTCAATTCGTTCGCCGGAAAAGACGGGCTCGAGTTGGGTCGTGCTCAGGCAGTTCAGGCCGAAGCCTGCGGAATTGAACCTTGCAGCGAAATGAATCCCATCTTGCTGAAACCAACCAGCAACCAAAGCGCGCAG
This sequence comes from Prolixibacteraceae bacterium, assembly GCA_049277435.1. GTDB lineage: Bacteria > Bacteroidota > Bacteroidia > Bacteroidales > Prolixibacteraceae > Aquipluma. The sequence continues at coordinate 58,058 of JBASYJ010000242.1, read as the reverse complement.
GTGGTCCTGAATGGAAAACCAATCGGGAATCAGTCGGCCAAAGAATATTTTCTGGGCACCGACCGGTCTGCTCTTTTTTCTGAAGCCATGAAAGCCTACCGGAAGCTGGATTCGCAATACAATCCAATGGTGATTGAAGGAGCAGGAAGCATTTCAGAAATAAACCTGCGAGATAAGGACGTGACCAACATGCGGGTTGCCCTGGACGTGAATGCGGCAGTTATTCTGGTGGCTGACATCGATCGGGGCGGCGTTTTTGGAAGCGTTTACGGAACGCTCGAACTGCTTCCTCCGGAAGAACGGGCGCTGGTAAAAGGAATCCTGATCAATAAATTCCGCGGTGATATCGACTTGTTTGCCGATGGGCGGAAAATGCTTGAGGAACTTACCGGAGTGCCTGTTGTTGGCGTGGTTCCGTATTTCAGGGATATTCACATCGATGACGAAGATTCGGTAGTGATCGATCACAAATCAGGAAAAAACCTGGAAGGACTGGTGAATGTGGCAGTTGTTTTACTGCGGCACATGTCGAATTTCACCGATTTTAATGTGCTCGAACGGGTACCGGAAATCAACCTGTTTTATACCGCCAATTCCGAAGAAATAGAAAAGGCCGATGTGGTGATTATTCCCGGATCAAAAAATACGATGGCTGATCTGGCGTATCTGCGGCAAACCGGCCTGGCAAAAGCTATCCTGAATAGCCATCAGAAAGGGAAAGCGGTGTACGGAATCTGCGGCGGTTTCCAGATGCTGGGGACCGAAATTCACGATCCGCTTCATGTGGAAGGCGAAACCGATTTTATGCCCGGTTTGGGAATATTGCCTGTTGTAACCACACTTTCGAATGATAAACGCACTGTTCAAAGTGAATTCCGCTTCAGGAATGAAAATGATATTTGCAGCGGGTACGAAATACACATGGGAACAACTGAACTTCAAAACGGGCTTCCACTGGCAACACTTTCAGACGGAACCACCGACGGTTGTTTCCTGAATGAAAAATCCTGGGGAACGTATCTGCATGGAATTTTGGATAACGTGCCGGTAATCAGGGCAATCCTGGAAAGCTGCGGAAAAGAGGCAGAATTTCAGGAATTTAATTATAAGGAATACAAGAACGAACAGTACGATAAATTGGCGGAACACATCCGCCAAAGTTGCAATCTGGAATACGTTTATGAGGTGATGAAAATTAAGTAAACCACATAGGCACATAGTGCATATAGGGAAAGACTTTAATATGGATGTCTGATTATTTGCCTAATTGCTTTCTTTGAAAGTCAATTATAGTCATTCTTTTATCATGTATCGTTTGAAAAAACTTTCTGCCTATCAAATGACCATAAAATTATTTCCCGATAAAATCATAAGTAGCTTTACGGATATTCATTTTATTTAAAAACTATGTGCTCTATGTGTCTATGTGGTTCATCCGAAAAAATATTGGGTATGAAAGAGGATAAATTGACTATTTTTGAAGCATTCAACCAAGCAACGAACTTGTGAGCGCAATTCGAAAAAAATATTTTCAATGGGGCATTTATCTGGCCGGACTTCTGATCCTGTTGATTGTTTCAGTAATTCTGTCACTATCAGTTGGCGAGATGAACCTCGGATTTTCCGATATTTTCCGGATTTTCGGGCAAAGTCACGAAAGCATGGAATACACCATTTTGAGCCAGATCCGTTTGCCGCGTGTGCTGCTTGGCATTGCGGTTGGCGGGGCGCTCAGTCTTTCGGGAGTTTTGCTGCAGGGTGTTTACCGCAATCCGCTGGTTGAACCATACACCTTGGGTATTTCAGGAGGTGCATCGCTCGGAGTCGCTTTTGCGATTGTTTTTGGTTTGCATTCACTCATCGGATCATTCGTTTTGCCGCTGGCCGGTTTTACAGGTTCTTTCCTGATTATTTTTCTGGTTTATTCCATCAGTTCGCGAAGTGGCCGCATCAACATAAACAGCATGCTGCTCACCGGAGTGATGATCAGTTTTGTCGCTTCGTCGTCGATGATGCTGCTCATGGCCATCACCAGTTCGGAAAACCTGCACGGCATCATTTTCTGGATCATGGGTTCGCTCGACGAACCGGACCGATCTCTGATTTATCTCACATTGATCCTGTCGTTTGCTTCTCTGGTGTCATCTTATCTTTTTGTACAGCCTCTGAATGCCTTGCGACTTGGAGAGGAAAAGGCAAAACACCTCGGAATAAACACCGATACCACCATCAAACTTTTATTTCTGCTGGCTTCGTTGCTTGCCGGAGTTTGTGTGGCAGTTGCCGGGGTTATTGGTTTTGTCGGATTGATTATTCCACATTTAATGCGTTTGCTGCTTGGATCCGACTACCGGATTCTGCTGGTCAGTTCGTTTTTGTCGGGGGCCATTTTCCTGGTTTTGTCGGATGTGATTGCCCGAACCATCATTTCGCCCAATGAATTGCCGATTGGTGTTATCACCGGAATTGTTGGAGGAATTGTTTTTCTGCTAATGATGAGCCGTTCATCATTGGCCAAATCAAAAAACAACGGGCAATGAAAACAGATATCCTAAACATAGAAAATCTTTGCTGCGGATATCCAAAGTTTCAGCTGGCCGGAATAAATGTTGCAATTCAGAAAGGATCATTTGCCGGAATCATTGGGCCAAACGGTTCAGGAAAGACCACGCTTTTTCGGGCAATTACCGGCACGCTGGGAATAAAATCAGGAAAAATTCTGCTTGGCAATCGGAACCTTCAGACACTTTCGCCGCGTCTGCGGGCCCAAAACATTGCCATTGTCAGTCAGTTTATCGATGCCAGCGACATAACAGTTGAAGATTATGTGCTGATGGGGCGCATTCCATACCACAGCAGGTTCAGTTTTTTCGAAAGCGATGAGGATTATCAAATCGCCCGAAAATATATGGAAATGACCGATACCTGGAGGTTTAAAGACCAGTTGATGTCGGAACTAAGTGGGGGAGAGCAGCAACTGGCAGCCATTGCCCGGGCACTGACCCAGCAGCCCGAATTGCTTCTGCTCGATGAACCAACTTCGCACCTCGATATTACCCATCAGGTTCATATCCTGAATGTGCTTCAGGAACTAAACCACGAAATGGGATTGTCGGTGCTGATGGTTATTCATGATCTGAATCTCGCATCGGAATATTGCGATCAGCTTGTTTTGGTCAATCAGGGCCGGATTCACACCCAGGGCACTCCGGAAGAAGTGCTGACCTTTCAGAACATTGAAGATGTGTATAAAACGGTGGTTGTGACTCAAAATAATCCTTTATCCGGCAAACCTGCCGTATTCCTGGCTTCAGGAAAAGTACTGAAAGAAATTCAGGAAAAAACTGCAAATACTCATTAGATGAGGCACCATCTTGTTGGTATATAATTCTGAAAGCCATAAATTTACAGGAAAATTTAATCCATTTCCCATGAATCCTTTAATCGGTGATTTTGTCAAATCAAATCGCATTGCCATCGTTGGTATGTCGCGTTCGGGCAAAAAGTTCGGAAATTATGCCTGCAAGGAACTAAAATCCAAAGGCTATGAAATTATTCCGGTTCATCCGGAAGCCAAAGAAATTGATGGCTTAAGCTGTTCTCCTGATTTAAAAAGCCTGGCCGGGAAAGTTGATGGTGTCTGGATTTCGGTTCCCTCCCAAAAAGTAAATCCGGTTCTGGAAGAAGCCGCTGAAATCGGGCTTCACAACATCTGGCTGCAGCAGGGAGCCTGGTCGAAAGAAGTTCAGGAAAAAATTGATGAGCTGAAACTTCCGGTTGTGACCAAAAAATGTATCCTGATGTATGCTCAGCCGGTTCATTCCATCCATAAGTTTCACCGGACCATTAAAAGTATTTTTGGCGGATTATAAGTTTTTCAGACCATTTCATTTTCCATCTCCTGATCAGGTTTTGGCTCTTGTATTCCGATGAGCTAAAGCAAAATTAATCTGTTTCCAATCCATTCTTTTTCCGAGACTCTGGATACCTCCTTGTTTTATCAAATTTTTCCTGAATCATTTGTTGATCATTCCAATTGAATATCATCCGGCATATATGCTGTCCGGAAGGGTGAAATTTTGATTGGAATTGACACTTTTGGTCGAAACGACGGACAGGGAGCTGATCCTGACAATTTCGATTTTTACATTATGGGCAGGATGTATCAGAAAAGCCCAAATTTTGTTTTATTGAAAATATTACAAAACGATTAAATATCACCTGAAATTGTAAATGAGGTTATTTTGGTGAACAATAATATGTTGCAAAAGAATTAATTTCTATATTTTTACCACCATGAATTTCATCATTCCGGATAGTTATTTGCCTGATTTAAAAGTAAGAATCGCATATTGCAAATAAATTAAGGGTGTTGTAATAAAAATGTAATTGAATTCTTTAAATAAGTGTCAGTTTTATAGGGCTGACATTAAATAAATGAACAAATAATTGAATTATGACGATTTACATTTTCTTTTTAGTAGTGCTTTTTTGTCTGGCAATTTCTGACCTGATGGTTGGAGTCGCCAACGATGCCATTAACTTTTTAAATTCTGCGATTGGATCTCAGGTAGCAAAAAGACGGGTAATCATGATCATTGCAAGTATCGGAATTCTTGCAGGAGCTTTACTTTCAAATGGTATGATGGAAGTGGCACGTAAAGGACTTTTCTTCCCCCAGTATTTTCTTTTTACAGAAGTGATCCTGATTTTTCTGGCGGTGATGTTTACGGATGTGCTTTTACTGGATTTCTTCAACACATTTGGTTTACCTACATCAACAACTGTTTCGTTAGTATTCGGCTTGCTTGGTGCGGCAGTGGGAATGGCATTTCTAAAGGTTGGAGAAGGAGCTACCATTGTTGTTGAAGGTGTCGAAAAAATCGCCCAGATAGGTGATTTTATAAACTCATCGAAAGCACTCGCAATTATTTCAAGTATTTTATTGTCCGTTGTTTTTTCGTTTGTTTTTGGAATCGTAATTCAATGGATCAGCCGTTTAATCTTCAGTTTTAACACCGAAAAATCCATTAAATATTATGGTGCTATCTGGGGAGGTTTGGCAATTTCTGCCATAACCTATTTTATTCTGATAAAAGGATTGAAAGAAGCTTCTTTCATGACCAAGGAGAATTACAAAATTATTCGGGAGAATACGTTGGTTATTATCGGGCTTAGCTTTGTTTTGTGGACAGTAATATTACAGGTTTCTAATTGGATCTTTAAAATTAATCCTCTTAAAATCGTTGTATTGGCCGGAACATTTGCATTGGCAATGGCATTCGCAGGTAATGATCTTGTTAACTTCATTGGAGTTCCGCTGGCAGGGTTTGAATCGTACAATTTATATCTGGCTAATAATAGTCAGAACCTTTTAATGAGTGGGTTATTGAACGAAATCCAGACTTCTGTTTTGTTCTTGTTTGGTGCCGGATTAATCATGGTTATTACCTTGTGGTTTTCCAAAAAGGCAAAGACAGTTGCTGATACAGAGTTAAAACTCAGTCGCCAGGATGAAGGTTCAGAACGTTTTGGATCTTCTGTTTTTTCAAGAGTTCTGGTTCGGCGTGTTGTAAATGCAGGAACTTTTTTCAGTCATGTATTCCCGCCATCGGTTATTGAGAAAATCAGTAAACGTTTTGATACAACCGAGATGGATAAAAAATCGAAAAAAGAGGTAGATCCTCCGATGTTCGATTTGGTAAGGGCAGCCGTTAATATGATGGTTGCTTCGATCCTGATTGCCATTGGTACATCTTTTAAATTGCCACTTTCAACAACTTATGTGACCTTTATGGTTGCCATGAGTACCTCTCTGGTTGATGGTGCCTGGGGACGCGACAGTGCAGTATACCGTATTACCGGTGTATTTACCGTTATCGGTGGTTGGTTCATTACTGGTCTGGCCGCTTTTTCAGTAGCATTCTTTCTTTCGATATTTATGGGTTGGGCCCAGGAATACGGAGTAATTGCCATCCTTGTTTTTGCAATTGTTTCGTTTTACCGGACTCACGTAACCCACAAAAAACGTGAAGAAGAACAATTAGCCCAAACTGAAGAAATTGACCTGGCCCCTTCTGTTAGTTCAATGTTCGAAGCAAACAATAAAAGCATTACAAAAACTTTGAATGCTGTAAATAATATTTTTAGTGAGACGATTAAAGGACTGATTAAAGAGAACCGCAAAGATCTGAAAAAACAGGTTCAGGCATCGGTTGAGCTGGATCAAAAGCTCGCCAATAAAAAGAGCAAAATTCACCTGACCATTAATTCTCTTCCACCAGATGCCGTTGAAGCCAGCCATTATTATGTTCTGACACTCGATTATCTGAAAGAACTGGCACATTGCATTAACTATATGGCCGATCCGGTATTTAATCACGTTGATAACAATCACAAACCGATTATCCCAAGTCAGGCCGACGAACTGACACTCATCGCCAAAGAGTTTGCCGTATTTACTAAAAAGATGATTGAATCTTTGGATTCGAATTCGGAAGCAAATCTGGAAGCACTGAATGCTGAACAAACCCGTATCATTGGTATGATCAGGGAAGCCCGTAAAAACCTGATTAAAGCCATCAAGAAAAATGATGTGGGAACCAAAAACAGCATGCTGCTTTTAAGTATTCTGAGCGAAGCCCGTAACATCCTGATTTATTCGGTAAACATGATGAAAATTCAGAATGACTTTACCCAATCCGTGAAAGACACAAAATAAACTTCAAAATAAGCATAAAAAAGGGAGGAATTCGGTTTTGAATTTACTCCCTTTTTTTGTTTCGGGGGACGATTTGGGGAATCGTATTATTTAGATGTTGTTATTGCTTCAGGTTTTAGGGCCAGTCCGTCGACGGTCATGATCCAGGTTTTTCCGATCATATCGCCATCCCACATGTTTTCGGTGTTTTCGATGTCGTAAATAATATCCTTCATCTTCTGATTCAGGTAAATCGATTTGCCAACCGGAACTTTCAGTGTCAGCGTCACTTCCTGGTTTCGCCATTTGGCATCGTCTTTCAGGAAATAATACGGATCGAAACTGATGGTTGAATCTTTCTGTGCAAAATTATAATCGATTTGTTCCACGTTTTTCAGTGCATCATCGGTATTCCGGCCCCGCGACTGTTTTTTAATGTGCAGCAAATATTCGGTACCGTTGCTTTTTTCAATCGTAAAACGTGGATGTCCGAGCAGTTTTTCCTTTCCGTTGACCATAGCAATTTTCATGCGGTCAAGCGAAATCTCATTGTCGATCAAGGTTTCATATAAATCGTCTGTAGTTTCGAGGTATAATGTTTTACACTGTATACAGTCAATTTTTTGGGTATTGGTCTGGCTGGTTTGTTTCCCGAAGTTACCAACCTGATTTACACCAACCACAATCAGAATAATCAGTGCCACCAGCCAAAGGCCAAAAGCTCCAAGTCCAATTATTTTGTTATTCGTTTTATATCTGAAGAGTAATTTTGTACCTACAAAAAGTAGGAGTAAAATCGGAATTCCAGCTAAAATGGTAATGGCAAACAGCGATAAGGTGTAGGCTTCAGGGCTGACAAAATTATTGATCAGGCCAGCCATGTCGACATCCGAATTCCAGCCAAAGTACCACGGGCCTCCATGAAGGAATGAATTTCCGACAGCCATCGATGTTACGAAACCGATAAGTCCGACAATCCCGCCGATGAGCAGGGCAGCACCAACCAGTAAAACAAAAACACGAAGTACCACTCTGAAAATACTGTTTACCATATCTCCAAAACGATCGATACGTGATTCTCCCCTGCTGTTTGACGGCGGATTCATGAATTTATTGTAGTTTTCGCCAACTTCCTTTACTTCTTCTTTAATCGATTTTTCGATGTTTGAAACCGTCGCTTCCTTGCCTTTCATTTCGAGACGCTGAGCCGTGGTTTTTGCTTTTGGAACAGCGATCCAAAGAACAATATAGATGATAAGCGACGAACCGACTCCCAGAAAGAATGCCAAAACAAAAATGACGCGTAGAATGACCATATCAATGTTGAAATAGGCACCCAATCCGGAGCAAACTCCTCCCAGAACACGGTTTTCTCCATCACGATAAAGACGGCGGCGTGTTTTCGATTCGTCTGCCGGACCAGATTCTTCTGCTTGTTTTGATCCGGTGGCAGTTTCTTCTTCCGATTCCATAAAATCTTCGGGTTTACCCATCCTGGCAATTACCTCTTCAACCAGAGCGTCGGTAACAACCTCAACTTTATTGTTTGTTTTCTCAAGGAGTATTTCAGCAATACGCGCTTCAATATCCTGAAGTATTTCCTGACCTTCAACAGCTACACCAAAATGCCGGTTGAGCATGTGCAGGTATCTTTGTAATTTTTCGTAGGCATCTTCATCGATATGAAAAACGCTTCCACTTATGTTTATTGTAAATGTCTTTTTCATCTGGCTATAATTTGATAAATTTTCAGATTCGTTTTCTTATACTGAAGATGAACTATTTATGTTCTTTAATCATTCTGACCGCATCAACCAACTCATCCCAGGAGGCACCCATTTCTTTCAGAAAATTACTGCCATCATCGGTAAGTTCATAGTATTTCCGTGGAGGTCCCTGGGTCGATTCCTCCCATTTATACGACAGCAATCCGTCGTTTTTAAGCCTGGTGAGCAGTGGGTATAACGTTCCTTCCACCACTATCATTTTCGAGTTTTTTAGTTCCTCGATAATGTCGCTTGCATAAAGGGGTTTTCCATCGATTACCAGTAAAATGCAGTATTCGAGAACGCCTTTGCGCATTTGAGCTTTTGTGTTATCCAAATTCATTGTTATTGCCTCCTAATATTCGTTCTGTATCTACTTCTGTTCAAATCGTTACCTGTTTATCAAAATTCCTGAAACAGAAGTGTTCCTTATTTATTCCATTGTGTATGGTTTGTCATCCATGATTCAACATTCAATTCAGTTTCGCGGTCAGCAGAAATGTTCGGGGTTTCAAAGTATGGACTGTCGATCATCCAGGTTTCAATTTCCAGTTTCTTTTCCTGACTGATCTGTTCGGTGAACTGATTGTTTCCAAAGATCTGTTCATCGGTCATCCAGCTTTCAATGTTCAGTTTGCTTTCTTTCGAAGTTTCAATAAAGAATGATCGTGCAGCTATTGTTTCATTGGAAGCATAAGCCAAAAGTTCCTGGTTTTCGTTGTTTTCTTTTTCCTGAAGTTGAATTCTGAAATCGCTGGCATTTGCTGCCAAACCAAATAAAACCAAACCTGTAGCGATAAAAGTTCTGAACATGGTGTTTCCTAAGTTTCTGTTTTCTGTTTTCTGAGCATTGTTTGTTGTTTTCATGGCAATGAGTTTTGATTCTGAATTGTTTCTGTTTTCTGTTTTTGTTTTCTGAACACGTTTCTTGTTTTCCTGAGCTTTGTTTTTCTGTTTTCTGTTGGTAAGACGATTGGTTTTTGTTTTCGTTACAGTTGCAAGGAACTTTTTTTAAACTTCTACCATCTCTTACATTGTTATTGGCTTTACAAACATACAAACTTTAAATGGAACTATGCAACACAAAGTACTGAAATTTTTAAAATATTTTTATAAAAATTTATAACGCTCATAAAATCAAGAAAATAGAAATGTGTTGTATAAAAACATTTTTTCAGGAGAGTTGAAAAAAAGATGAATTTAGTATCCGATCGGGGGATTTACCGCTGAAAATAGGTTCAAAGAAATCAGGAAAAGTAGTTCTGTATGCAAGTCCTGGCATCATTATTAGTGAAACCCGGACTAAAATATACAGGCTTGATGCATTCACAGGGTGACTCGAAGTCACCCCGTGAATAATCTCAAGTCAGGTTAAAACGCAAAAAACCTCCGGATCATCACAATCCGGAGGTTTTAAACCTAAACAAACCAACTAAACTCAATTCATTTTACTTTTCAAATTCTTCTTCCAGTTCTTTTTCAGTCTGAAGGAAAAGTTTTAAATCTTCATCAACCGTTTGGATTCCGGCGATTCCGAAGTTTTGAACCAAAACATTAACCACATTGGGGGAAAGGAATGCAGGCAAGGTTGGTCCGAGGTGAATATTTTTCACACCCAGTGAAAGCAGTGCCAATAATACGATGACGGCTTTTTGTTCGTACCAGGCAATGTTGTAGGCTATTGGCAACTGGTTAACATCTTCGAGTTCGAAAATTTCTTTCAGTTTCAACGCCACCACTGCCAGTGAATAGGAATCGTTACACTGTCCGGCATCGATCACACGTGGAATTCCGTTGATGTCGCCCAAAGGCAGTTTGTTGTAGCGGTATTTGGCGCAACCTGCAGTCAGAATAACGGTGTCATTTGGTAGCTTTTCAGCAAATTGGGTGTAATAATCGCGGTCTTTCATCCGGCCATCGCATCCAGCCATCACAAAGAATTTACGGATAGCTCCGGTTTTTACAGCATCCACGATTGGTCCGGCCAGTTCGAATACCTGGTTGTGGGCAAACCCACCAATAATTTCACCGGTTTCGATCTCGGTTGGCGCGCCGCAAATTTTAGCATGTTCGATAATCGCGTGGAAATCTTTCATCTGTCCCGGTTTGCGATCAGGAAAATGAACTGCGCCCGGCAATCCGCTTGCTCCGGTTGTATAAATTCTGTCCCTATAACCTGCATTTTCCATTGGCGGAACGATACAGTTGGTCGTGAACAGGATTGGGCCGTTGAAACTTTCGAATTCTTCTTTCTGTTTCCACCAGGCATTTCCGTAGTTTCCTACCAGGTGTTTGTATTTCTTGAAAGCCGGATAATAGTTGGCTGGCAACATTTCGCTGTGGGTGTAAACGTCGACACCAGTTCCTTCAGTCTGAGCCAAAAGATCTTCCATGTCGCGTAAATCGTGACCAGAAATCAGGATCGCCGGATTTTTACGAACGCCAATGTTTACTTTGGTCATTTCCGGATTTCCGTAAGAAGTGGTGTTGGCTTTGTCGAGCAGCGACATCACATCCACGCCGTATTTTCCGGTTTCGAGGGTCAGTCCAACCAGTTCGTCGACCGACAAATCCCGGGTAGTTGCTGCCAGTGCACGTTCAGTAAAAGCGAATATTTCTTCACTCTCGTGGTTCAGGTTAAATGCATGTTCTGCATAAGCTGCCAAACCTTTCAAACCATAAATAATCAGTTCTTTCAGCGAACGGACATCTTCGTTCTTTTCGCTCAATACGCCCACTTCAGCGGCTTTGGCTTCGAACTCTTCGGTGGTTGAGGCCGACCAGCTCACCGATTCGTGTGTTGGAAGAATGATACCTGCGGCAATTGCTTTGGCTTTCAGTTCGTCGCGAACTTTCAGCGTTTTTTTGATGCGGATCACAAAAGCCACATCGTCGAAATTGGCGTTGGTGATGGTACTGAACAGACCGTCGAAAATCACTTTATCCACTTTGGGTTCGGCCTGGCCAACTTTGCGCAATTCGCTGTTTAAGGCAGCAACTCCTTTTAATACAAACAATAACGTATCCTGAAGATTGGAAACATCGCTGTCTTTTCCGCACACACCTTTAATTGTACAACCAACACCTTTGGCTGCTTCCTGACATTGAAAACAAAACATGTTCATAGCTTAATTTTTTGAAATGAGAAGCCCTGTGCATGGCGATTCGGCCACACAAAAGAGTCTCAATTATTGATTTTTAATTGATAATAAACAGAATGATTTTGAAATTCCGTCAGCTAAGGCAGACGGCAAAGGATATCGCTCTTCTCAAATACAAATTGGTTAATAAGAAAAAACTAGAAACTCTTAATCCGTCAGCTAAAGCAGACGGCAAAGGATACTGCTTTTCTCAAATCGATCTCGGTTAAATATGCGAAACTTGAAACCTGGAACTTTGAATTTGATACTATTCTATACCCAATTCTCGCTCAGAATCTCGCCTTTGATGCTGACAACGGTTTCTTTTATCGGCACTTTGCGCGATGCCTGAGCAGTTGCCATGCGAACCAAACTGGATAAACCTCCGCAACACGGAACTTCCATCATCATGATGGTGATTGTGTTTACCCGGGCTTCGTCGATGAGGCGGCGAATTTTTTCCACGTATATTTCTTTTCCCTGATCGAGTTTCGGACAAGCGATAACCAGCGATTTCCCGGCTAAATGTTTGGTGTGGAAATTACCCAAACTGAAAGCCACACAGTCGGCAGCCAAAAGCAAATCGGTTCCCTGGAAACTTGAAGCAGCAGGGTTGATCAAGTGCATCTGAACCGGCCATTGGCGCAGGGCAGATGGCGCTTCGGTAGTTGCTGCAGCCGGTGCAAATCGCATATTTTGAGGTTCGAAACGAACTTCCTGAGATCCTGGGCAACCGCCACTGGCACAACCCGATGATTCCACTTTGGTTGAATGAACTTCAGCAATGACTGCATCAACCGCGAATGGAATTTCACTTGCATGCGACCGGAGGTATCCAACAGCCTGTTTCAGGAAAACAGTTTCGCCATGTTCTTTCAGGTGTTTCATGTGCGCAACCAGTGTGTTTTTGCCTTTCGGAATTATTTGCTGAACAACCACAATTTCATCGTATTCGTCGGCTTCACGTTTTTCAATTGTAATGGCACCTTCAGGGCAATGGCCGAGGCAGGCTCCCAATCCGTCACACATCAATTCACTAATGAGCCTGGCCTTACCATCTATAATTTGTAATGCACCTTCGTGGCAGTTTGGAACACAAACTCCGCATCCGTTACATTTTTCGTCGTCGATATTTACAATTTCCCGTATCATCTGGATGATTTTTAATTTTGAATGATGAATTTTGAACCCACCATTTTATTTGTTCTTTTTTATATTTTTCTGAAACAAAAGTACAGCTGTATGGTTGAATAGATTGTAACCAATGTTACAATTTCAGGAAAAACAACAGAAACATTTTAAACAACAAAAAACTAAACAATCATGATACAGCCAGAAATACTTTGTCAATCGCCAATATTCCGTGGCATTTCTCCTGAAGACCTGAATGAACTGTTCAATCAGATTCATTTTCAGGTTAAGACCTACGAAAAGAATGAACTGATCACTTTTGCCGGAGAGGTTTGTGACCGGTTGTTAATTGTTCAGCGTGGAAGCGTAAAAGCTGAAATGAATGATTATTCAGGAAAAACAATAAAAATTGAAGATCTGGCGGCCCCGCAACCTTTGGCAACAGCTTTTTTGTTTGGTCAGCAAAATCGGTTCCCGGTTTCGGTTTCGGCTAATAGTCAGGTTGAAATGGTTTCGATTCCAAAAACCGAATTTGTGAAACTGCTACAGATGAATTCGTTGATTTTAAATAACTACCTGAATACAATTTCAACCCGGGCCCAATTTTTATCCCAGAAGATCAAATTCCTGTCGTTTAAAACCATCAAGCAAAAGATTGCACATTACCTGCTCGAAAAAGCGGGCGACCGGTTGCAAACCGTTGAAATTCATCAGTCACAAGGCCAGTTGGCCGAAATGTTCGGAGTTACCCGGCCTTCGCTGGCACGAACACTTGGCGAAATGAGCCAGGAAGGTTTGATAGAAACAGACCGTCGTTTTATAAAAATAATGGATAAGATCCGTATGAATCAGTTACTTAAATCTTAATAGTAAAATATTTGCAATTAGCCCGAAAGTAGAAGTAATAATCAGGTTGCGGCTTCGTTTTTTGCATTAATATTGCGCAAATTTTTATGTAATGAGAAAATTGGTTCAGGGACGGCTTTCGGTGTTTAAATTTGAAAGCTTCAGAAAATATAAAAGTATTACCCATTTCGTGACAACAAAAGAAGGTTGGGTAGTGGGAGATAAACCAAGGTTCACCGGCGATCTGGAGTCAGAATATTCCGAATTCAGGAAAGAACTGGCCAGTTCAGGAGAATGGAAAGTAAATCAATTTGTCTTTCCGAGGCAAACACATTCCGATCAGGTGGTGATTGTTGATTCAGATAACCGTTCAGCAACTATTCCGGAAACAGATGCTTTGATCACGAATGAGCGTGGTGTTTTTGTTTGTGTACAAACCGCCGATTGTGTTCCGGTTTTGCTTTTCGACACTCAAAAAAAGGTGGTTGCAGCCATTCATGCCGGCTGGCGTGGAACAGTTTCGAAAATTGTAAAGAAAACGATTCTGAAAATGGCCGAAAAATTTGACTGCAATCCGGACGATATTGTTGCCGGTATCGGGCCATCGATTCACATGCATGCCTACGAAGTTGGTCCTGAAGTGGTGAAATCGGTTGAGGAAAATTTTTCCAATTCTTCCTCCTTGCTGAAGCCTTCGTTAAAAGCGGGGCACGCTTATTTTGATTTATGGGAAGCAAATAAAACCGTCCTGATTGAATCCGGAATTTCAGAAGAGAATATCGAAGTGATGGGATTGTGTTCGTACGAACATAACAAGCTTTTTTATTCGGCACGTCGTGATGGTGCCGACACCGGAAGAATGGTAAGCGGAATCAGGCTGGTGTAAAGATCAAATTTTAAAAAAACTTCAGGTATAGAAAAAATCCGTCAGAATTCAATAAAACGAACTCTGCCGGATTTTTTTGATTATTTATTGCATGATTTGTAAAACCAACAAGTATTCAAGCATCTCACTATACCAACCGGATAGACTATTTAATTTCTATCGGGTAATAATATTCGTTGTTTCCTGCGGAAAGTACGGCAACATATTCGCCTTTACCCAGTTTTGAAACGTTCAGGCCTTCGTTGACGTTAAAATTCCGGCCGATTTCTTTGGAGTAAAGCAGCTGATCATTTTCATAGAAAGATAATTTCACTTTTTCTTTCGGGAAGTTCAGGTAAGTACACCGGATGATTCCATCCTGATAACCAAAAAAAGGTTCAAGTGTGATTTTTTCTTTTCCTACTTCAATTGAACCATGCCTTTTCTCGAACTGGCATTCCGATTTTAAATCATTACATTCAACAGTCAGGAAATACAAGCCCTCCTGCAAATCAGAAAAGTCATACACTTTGTGATAATATTCAACGGGTTCGGCTGTTTCCTTAAAGAATACAATCTGATTTTTTTCATCTGTTACAGTAATGGTAAATTTACTGTTCGAAAGGGTCGAGATGTCCATAATTGCTTTTTCGCCGGAAATAGGTAAAAGATTTACCTTTAAATTTCCGTTTGCCAGCATGGTATTCGCAAATGCTGCAAAAGCGATCACCAAAGTCATTTTCAAAATTGTTTTCATTGTTTTCTGTTTTAATGGTTGTTTATTGTTTTGATATTTAGGTGTTTGCCTGCATGGCGTCAGGTCTTTTTTTCTGAATATTGTTTTCTGAATGAGCGTGTAAAATCCTGTGCCGGCTCCTAACCGACATGAAATGATCCTAAATAATCTAAAGAATTAATTCCGGCTATCTGCCGTGCACATCACCGCCGCTCGACTCATTGATGTCTTTTCTGGCAGGATTTCCGGAGTAGGAAATATCACCTCCGCTGCTGGCATTGGCATTGAGTTCGTCAGTCACATTCACCCGGATATCGGAACCGCTCGAAACGCTGGCTGTGCATTTTTTACTGGTCAGTTCACCGGCATTGATGTCACTTCCACTCGATGCATTTGCCTGAATGGTATTCGTCTTGCCTTTTAAACTGATATCCGATCCGCTGCTTGAGTGAACATCCAATTCATTCACTTCCAGTTCCAGTTTGATATCTGAACCGCTGCTGGCATCGAGGTTTAGCCGGTCGAGTTTCAGAACTCCTTCCGACCGGGCATCCGAGCCTGCCGAAGCTTCAAGTTTATCCAGGTTTATAAACGAAACGTAAACTTTCCGGGGACTTGAGTTCCAGTCGAAACTAAAAAAGGATTTCTCCTTGATGTAAATTTTCAAAATTCCACCTTCAACACGGGTGATTATTTTGTCGAGGTCATCTTCATCTGCTTCAACATAAACCTCCTCAGAGTTTTTCTGGCTGAGATAAAGGTCAATTCCGGTGGAAACCGAAACTCCATGAAATCCGGTGATGTTGCGTTTCTGCCGGTTTCCGTCTGCCTGACTGGCAGATACAGAATAGGTTTGAACCAGAGTAATACAAATTAGTAGTAGTGTAAAAAGTTTGATTGTTTTCATGGCTAATAAATATTGGATTAATGCTTATCGTTGGTTGATATTTTATTTCCCGTGTACATTTCCTCCTGAAGAAGTTTTTACTTCGCTCGAACCTGGTGTGCCGTAATAAACCACATTTCCGCCACTTGATGCATGTGCTTCCAATCTTCCGGTTACTTTGGCCGAAACATTAGCTCCGCTCGATGCACGCATTTGACAGTCCTCCACATTTAGATCAGGGGCTTTCAGGTTTGCTCCTGAAGAGGCTTCCAGGTTGGCTTCTTCAGCCAGTCCGGATATCCTGATGTTGGCTCCTGAAGAACAATTGGCCTGCAATCGTTTTGCATTTACTTCCATGGTCAGATTGGCTCCAGAAGAGGATTTAAGTTCCATATTTTCAGACATAATCTGATTTTGGGACCAGGCATTCGATCCTGAGTTTGTTTCTACTCCGGAAAGATTTTCGAGGGTTACTATCACCTTCTTTTCTTTTGCCCAGCGTATGTTTTCGTTCACCGAAACGGTCAGTACCCTACCTCTGACTTCGGTGGTAATGATTTCATGCAGGTTGTTGTCGGCAATTACCACCACTTTTGATGGACTTCCCTGATTGATGTAAACATTCATTCCACGGGTGACTTTGATCTGGTCAAACTCTTCAACTTGTCTCACTTCTTCGGTAACATTTCCGTTACCTTTTACCGAAGGGCCCATAAACCAGCAGGATGTAAGCAGCATGCTAAAGGCTGCAATAATAACTACCGGGAAAATTCGATTTGTCTTCATAACTTGGTTTTTACATTTGAATAGACGCCTGAAAATTGAATTAGTTACTAAAATTAGGATGCCTGCCTGGTAAATCTTGTTTTTTTTCGCTGAACTCCCTTTTTTTGCCGGTAAGATCAAAATTCAGGGGATGGAATAAATTTGAAAAACAATTTGTTCCTGAATCAGGAATTTTATATCCTAATTGTTTTTTTTAAATTGTTATAATGGTCTGAAATTCATGATAAAATTCAGGTGGCAAACAAAATAAAATTGCCCGGGTACTTTTGAATACAACAGTATTTTATGCATTTTTAAACTCAGAAAAAACCAATTGAACGAATGAATCGGTCCAGGCTTGTTGTCCTCATAAGTATAATTTTCCCAACTCAATTTTTAACTGCACAAACCGCTGTTCGTGATACCGTTCCGGTGAAACGGATTAATCTGGAAGAGGTGGTTGTTTCAGTGAATAAAACAGAGGAACTTAAAAAGAACATTGCCCAGCAGGTTCAGGTGCTCGATGCGCTGGATATTTTCAGGATTCAGGCACAATCGACTGCCGATATCGTTTCGAACAGCGGGAATGTGTACATTCAGAAAAGTCAGCTGGGCGGAGGAAGTGTTACCATTCGCGGATTTGAAGCCAGCCGGACCCTGCTGGTGATCGATGGGGTGAGAATGAACAACCTGATCTACCGTTCGGGTCATTTACAGAATATCGTCACCACCGATAATAATTTACTCGACAGGATTGAAATCCTTTTTGGGCCTTCATCAACTGTTTACGGAAGTGATGCTTTGGGCGGAGTGGTTCATCTGTATACCAAACGGCCGGCATTGGCAGGTGAAAGCCGGAAAAAAGTTTCAATGAATTTTTTTAGCCGCTACGGAAGCGTCAACAATGAGTTATCCAATCATTTCGACCTGAATTTCGGTACGAAGAAATTTGCTGCCTTGAGTTCCATTACCGTTTCAAAATTTGGCGATCTGAAAGGAGGAACGGATTCAAATCCTTTTTTCAGGAATGCCTATGGCGAACGCCCTTATTTTGTTGATCGGATTAATGGAAAAGATGTATTGATTGAAAATCCGGACCGTTTTCTGCAGGTTCAAAGCGGTTATTCGCAATACGATCTGACGCAGAAATTTCTGATTAAACAGAACGAATACCTGTCGCATGCTTTGAATGTTCAGTACTCCACTTCGTCGGATGTTCCGCGGTACGACCGATTGACTGATCCTTCAGGAACAGGACTGAAATATGCACAATGGTATTACGGACCTCAGGACCGGTTTTTGACGGCATACGATTTGAATTATGCCAATCCGTCGGGCAAATTTAAGCGAATTCACCTGGGATTGAATTACCAGAATCTGGAAGAAAGCCGTCATTCGCGGAAATTCGGAAAAAATGATTTGTCGCACCGGATTGAAAATGTAAATGTGTTTGGCGCCAATCTCGATTTTCAGAAAATTATCCGTCAGCATAATCTGCGGTTTGGTTTCGACGGGCAGTTTAATACGCTGGAATCAACCGCCAATTCGGAAGATATTTCAACCGGAATATTGGCGCCGCTCGATACGCGATATCCTGACGGAGAAAACTCGATGTCCGATCTGGCTGTTTATTTCTCGCATACCTGGAAAATTACCGGTCAATTAACTTTGGTAGATGGCATTCGGGGAGGTTATTCATGGCTTCGCTCAACCATTGCCGACAATTCGTTTTTTAACCTGCCTTTTACCGAAGCCAGGCAGAAAACTCCGGTTTATTCCGGAAACATTGGAATTATTGCAAATCCAACCGATCAGTGGAAATTGTCGTTTTTAATTTCTACCGGCTTTCGTGTTCCGAACATTGATGATCTGAGCAAGATTTTCGAATCGGCGCCAGGTATTGTGATTGTTCCAAATCCGGATTTAAAACCCGAAAAGACTGTGAATTACGAATTGGGCATTACGAAAATATTCAGTCAGAAAACAAGTTGGGAAACAGCTTTGTATTACACTTTCTTTAACGATGCCATTGTTACCGATCCGTTTTTACTGAATGGCCGGGGTTCCATCCAGTACGATGGTTCCACGAGTCAGGTATTTGCCAATCAGAACAGGGAAAAGGCTTTTATTACCGGTTTTTCTTCGAACCTTAAATCGCAGTTTACTCAGTATCTTTTGATGAATTTATCACTGAATTATACCTACGGAAGAATAAAGGGAGAAAATTTGAATTTACCGCTCGACCACATTCCGCCATTTTTAGCGCATCTCTCATTAAGCTACACCGCCAAAAAATTCAGTACCGACTTTTTTATTAATTACAATGGTTGGAAAAGGCTGAATGATTATCATCTAAACGGTGAGGATAATGAACAATATGCCACTCCGGAAGGAATGCCTGCCTGGTTTATCCTGAATATTCACGGTTCTTACCAGGTGAATAAGAAGATTGGTATTCAGGCAGGGATCGACAATATTTTAGATACCCAATACCGGACTTTTGCGAGTGGGATTAATGCTCCCGGACGGAACATTTTTAGCGCTGTGCTATTTCATTTTTAAGTACGCTCCAAAAAGTGCTTTTTCACCTCAAAGGCGCGAAAACACAAGGGTTCACAAATCTCAAAATGTTGAAATTCAATCCTTGGTGATTCTTTGAGACCTGAGATCATGGTGACATTTTTCTTTTTCATGTCTTTTCAGAGTGCGCTCTTTTCTGAAGCTTTCGATTTTTTTTGTTCATGAGCTCACCTTTTATTTCATGGCAAATGCTCTCCGTCTATCGTTTTGATTGGTTTAACAAAATTCAGTATATTTGATTTTAGCTTTAGTTCAGATAGATACTGTAATTTTGAAATTGAATTTTATCAAAGGAGTTTAAAACTATGGAAAAGAAGAATATGAGCCGTCGGAATTTTATAGGCACCAGCCTGGCTGCAGCTGCCTCTGTAACCGTTGTCAATACACTTGCTGCTGATAATGGAATTAAATACCTTCCAATTAAAAAGAACAATGAACATCCATTTAATGAACGGACCTATAGCGCCATGCCAACCCGTTCGTTTGGAAAAACCGGGTACAAAGTGGGTATCCTGAGCCTCGGAGGACAAGCGACCCTCGAAATGAAGGGAACCGAAGAAGAGTCGGAGAAAATTATTAACCGGGCCATTGATCTGGGTGTAAATTATATCGACACAGCTGCTTCGTATGGAGGTGGAATCAGCCAGTTGAATATCGGGCGGGTTATGAAAACCCGGCGCTCAGAAGTGTGGCTTTCAACAAAAACACATGACCGTACATTTGATGGTTCGATGCGGTTGCTTGAAGAAAGTTTAAAGAACCTGCAAACCGACCACCTCGACACCTGGCAACTTCACAATGTCCAGACAATGGCACAACTGGATCAGATTTTTGCAGTTGATGGTGCAATAAAAGCTATGGAAAAAGCAAAGGCGGAAGGAATGATACGAAACATTGGGATTACCGGACACTTCGAACCGCTGGTACTTCTGGAAGCTATCAAACGATATCCTTTCGATTCAATTCTGATGGCTGTAAATGCTGCTGATGTTCATTACCTGAGTTTTAAAAATTACCTGCTTCCCGAAGCTCAGAAACGGGGAATTGCGATCATCGGGATGAAAGTGGCGACCCGCGGACGGATGCTTTCTACCTGGACTCCGCCTCCACTGGAAGAACAACCGGAAAGGTTGCGTACACCAAAATCCGGGACAATTACTATTGAGGAAGCTTTGAGTTATAACATGAGCTTGCCAGTGAGCACAACAATTATTGGAATTGATAATGTTGCTCAAATAGAGGAAGATGTAAAAATAGCCTCCGAATTTTCGCCACTTTGTGAAGCTGAAATGAAGGAAATCGAATATAAAACATTGCCTATAGTAAGGCAGGGACTCTATTTTCGCCGCTGGGAGCTGGGAGTGTAAGAAATGCCTGATGGTTATAGGATCTGATTACCAGCACTAAATGTTCATTTTTAAACAAAAACCATGTTCAAAAAAATCTTCTTTTGGGGAGTACTTGCTTTGTCGTTAAATACCCTTTTTGCTCAGGATCAAAAGATCAGTGTTGTTGTTATCGGAGCACATCCCGACGATTGTGACCTTGATGCAGGAGGAACAGCTATTAAATTTGCCAAAATGGGACATCGGGTTCTGTTTGTTTCAGCAACCAATGGCGATGCCGGTCATTTCAACAAGGGAGGAGCCGCTCTGGCTAAGATCCGGAAAGCTGAAGCAGAGGAAGCTGGTAAACGTTTTGGAATTACTTACAAAGTATTGGAAAATCATGACGGATTGCTAATGCCTGATTTAAACCTTCGGTTACAACTTATTCGGGCAATCAGAGAATGGAATGCAGATGTGGTAATTGGTCCCCGACCATACGATTATCATCCCGATCACCGGAATACTGCCATAGCTATACAGGATGCAGCTTTTTTGGTCATCGTTCCCAATATTGCACCCGAAACCCCGGCATTAAAAAAGAATCCGGTTTTTTTGTACACCGAAGACCGGTTTAAAAAACCAAATCCCTTTTCTCCTGATATTGTTGTGGATATTTCAGATGTATTCGAACAAAAGATATATGCCGTTTCCGCACATCAGTCACAGTTTTTTGAATGGTTACCCTGGCTGGCAGGCGAATTGGCAGTCGTTCCACAGACTGAATCTGACCGGCTGAAATGGTTGGCAGAGAACAGAAAGGGAAATATTTCAGCAGAAATGAAAGCCGGATTATCCAAATGGTATGGCGATAAAGCAGATAAGGTAAAATACGCTGAAGCATTTGAGATTTGTGAATACGGCAGCTATCCAACGGATGAGGATATAAAACGAATCTTCCCGATGTTGGGAAAAAACTGATTTATTGAAGGACTGATTGGATGTTACTGGTTGCGCTTGGCAAGTTTGAAATCCGAATCTCGCAACTCCCTGAAAATACCAACTGCGGCTGAAAACTGATTACTTTTTATTACGCTCAAGTTCCCGCAGGTTGTCCATCTTTTTCTTCTGAAGGAATCCCTTGATGTCGTACAAATGTTCCTTGATCTGCTTGTTCCCGAATTCATACACTTTTTCAGCCAGTCCGTCCAGAAAGTCACGGTCGTGCGAAACCAGAATGATCGTTCCGTCGAAATCTTTCAGGGCGCTTTTCAGGATGTCTTTCGTGCGCATGTCGAGGTGATTGGTTGGCTCATCAAGAATCAGCAGGTTAACCGGTTCGAGCAGCAGTTTTATCATGGCCAGACGGGTACGTTCACCTCCTGAAAGCACTTTCACTTTTTTCGAAATGTTGTCGCCGCTGAACATGAATGCGCCCAGCATGTCTTTAATTTTTGTGCGGATATCGCCCACCGCCACATCGTCGATGGTTTGAAATACGGTCAGATCTTCGTTCAGTAACGAGGCCTGATTTTGTGCAAAATACCCAACTAAAGCATTGTGCCCGAGCATCATCTTACCATCAAAATCGATCTCATTCATGATGGCTTTTATCAGGGTTGATTTTCCTTCGCCGTTTTTGCCCACAAAAGCTACTTTTTGTCCGCGCTCAATGGTCAGCGATGCATTTTTAAACACCACATGATCGCCGTATTTTTTGGTCATCTCTTCCACAATCACCGGATAATTTCCGGAGCGGGGAGAAGGAGGAAATTTCAGGCGGAGCGCAGAAGTGTCCACTTCGTCCACTTCAACGATTTCCAGTTTTTCGAGCATTTTCACGCGCGATCCAACCTGAAGTGTTTTCGAATACGTTCCTTTGAAACGTTCGATAAATTCGGTGGTTTCAGCAATAAATTTTTGTTGCTCGTCGAATGCTTTTTGCTGCTGCTCACGGCGTTCCTTGCGGAGTTCAAGGTAATGCGAGTAGTTTACCTTGTAGTCGTAAATACGGCCCATGGTCACTTCGATGGTGCGGGTGGTAATGTTGTCGATAAAAGCACGGTCGTGCGAAATCACGATCACCGCCTTGGCGCTACTGATCAGGAATTCTTCGAGCCACTGAATCGACTCGATGTCCATGTGGTTGGTTGGCTCATCGAGTAAAATCAGATCGGGTTTCTGAAGCAGGATTTTGGCCAGCTCGATTCGCATGCGCCATCCACCGCTGAATTCGCTGGTCGGACGGGTAAAATCCTCGCGAACAAATCCTAAACCAAGCAGGATTTTTTCCACTTCGGCATCAAAATTAATTTCTTCAATCGAATAATATTTTTCGCTCAGGGTCGAAACCCGTTCAATCAGGTCGGCATAATAATCCGATTCATAATCGGTGCGAACGGTAAGTTCTTCGTTCATGGCCGCAATTTCGCGTTCCATTTCAAAAATACGGGCAAAAGCCTGCGAGGCTTCTTCAAAAACAGTCCGCTTGTCTTCAGTAAGCAAATGTTGTGGCAAATAGGCTATCACGGCATCTTTCGGTGCCGAAATCCTTCCTTTGTTTGGTGTCCGTGCTCCGGCTATCACTTTTAAAAGGGTCGATTTTCCTGCTCCATTTTTCCCCATCAGCGCGATGCGGTCTTTTTCGTTTACCACAAAAGAGATATCCGAGAAAAGTGCCGATCCACCAAATTCCACCGTAATTCCGTCAACTGAAATCATTTCGTCCTGTTTTTTTTTGAAGGCGCAAATATAAACGTTTTACCCAAAATAATGAGGCGAGCATTTTAACTCATTCAAAACCTTAATATAGGATGCTAAAATTGCGTTAATAAGGAATGTTATCATTCTGATTCTTAAGATTCGCTTAAATTAGATCAGCTTAGGAATATGAATTAATCTTTTTGGAATTTCTTCTGTTCTATGCTCTTAAAGTCTGGTTTACAGTAAAAAAATCGTTAACTTTTATCTTTCAAAATTTAAGTCACCAGTAATCATGAATAAGCTACCCAAAATCTTATTTTTGGCTATCCTCCTGAGTTTTTTTTACTCCGGAAAAGCACAAATACTTTCCATTCAGGAAGCCGTTGATCAGGCGATAAAAAACAATGCTCAGATTAACCAGTTACGCTCGCAACTCGACCAGAAGCGAAATGAGTGGCGGACTCAAACCGGCATTGCTGCTCCTGAAGTCAGTTTCCTGAAAGAAGGCATCGACAATAAAGCCGCTCATCCTTTTCAGGAACAACGGCTGACAGTATCTCAATCTGTTGATTTTCCACTGACTGCTTCATACCGGATAAAAGCCATTCAGGAAGAAGTAAAGGCTATGGAATTTACAATTCAGGAAGAGGAACGGAAAGTGAAAGTTGGAGTTAAATCCCGTTATGTAGATGTCATTTATACACTTCATCTGCAAAAACTTCGCGATCAGCAACTCAAACTGACGACCGAATTGTACAATGCCGTTTACACCCAATTCGAAACCGGATTGGGAAACGGAATGGACCTGACCAAAGCTGAACTTCAGGTTGCCGAAGCCAATAACGACATCGACGATGCACGCCGGCAACTGCACCAGGCCCGGTATTCGCTTTTTAACCTGATGGGCCTTCCGCCTGAAAATCAGAAATACAGCATCGAATTTATGGACACACTCCATAGCAACGATGTAGAGATTTCGCAGATCGTGGCGCTATCTGTTTTGACCGACCAGCCTGCATACAAATCTTCGGAACGGGAGCTGGCTGCTTCCGGATATTTTCTGAAAGAAGCGCGCAGCAATATTCTTCCTGATATCCGATTTAACCTGTACAAACAAGACTACGGAACCGGCTACAACTTTAACGGATTTGAAGTTGGACTGAGTTTTCCGATCTGGTATCCGCTTGAGCAAAAAGGCCGCATCAAAATGACTATGGCCCGTCAGGACGAAATTTTATGGAAACAAAAAGGGATCAGGCAGGATATGAAGAAACTGATCGAACATGCCTGGCACAGTTACGAGGTAAGCCGGTCGACCATCAAGCGATACGATGAAACCATCCGCAGTAAAGCCGAGAAACTGCAGTCATTAACCCTGAATGCCTATCGTCTGGGAGAGGTCGATCTGCTGAATCTGATTCAGGCACAACAGATTTATCTGAACAGCCAGCAACGCTATTTATTGGCTTTACGCGATTTCTATATCCAGCTGATCGAACTCGAAAAATTCCTCGACAAAGAACTTGTTTATTAATTTGTAAATCATTCAGAATCATTATATGAAAGCATTTCAGTACAAAAATCAACTTATCGTGTTCAGTTTTTTGCTTAGCTTATTACTGATCATTTCGTCGTGCGGAAATCAAACAGAAACCGCCCAAAAAGAAAAGACAGGTACCGATACACCACCTTCCATTTCAGGAGTAAGTCCTGAAAATCTGGTGAAACTTTCTGAAAAAGAACTCAATGAGTTAAAGATTCAGACGATTTCGGTAACGAGCAGCATGCAGAAATTTAGTATTTCAGCCCCTGGTGTGGTTTTTCCGGCACCCAATCATATCAGTATAATCAGCACACCGATTGATGGCCGCATAAGTAAGATTCTGGTTCAGGAAGGACAACTGGTGAAAATGGGACAGGAGATGTTCAGCATCGAGAGTCTTGAGTTCGGAAATATGGTGTCGGAATATCTGCAGGCAGTTTCTGAAGAAACATTTCAATCATCGCGCTATCAACGTCTTGAGCAGCTGGTTGAACAGACCATCAGTTCAAAAAGCGAACTCGACCGGGCCAAATCAGATTTTCAGCGGGCAAAAACCTCTGTCATTGCAGCAGTTTCAAAGCTTAAAGCCATTGGTGTTCCGGATAAGGAAATCAATGCATTTAAAACTGCCGAAAGCATCGATCCGACCTTAAAGATTCATGCGCCAATCAGTGGAATTATGGATCAGCGATCGGTTGAGCTGGGTCAGTCAGTCAATGCCCTTCAGATGTTGGGCCGTGTTCTTGATATGAGCCATGTGCTGGTTCGCGGGTATGTTTCTCCTGACGATGCCCGTTATATTCTGGCAGGAGATTCAGTAAAAATTTCACGACGCCAAAACGATTCGTTTCGCATGAATGCCGTGGTGACTTCAATTAATCCGGGATTAGATGAAACAAACCGGTCGGTCATCATCAATGTACTGCTTGCAACCAACGAAAACTGGCCAAAGCCAGGTGAAAATCTTCACCTTTCTATCCTCACCTCTTCGCCGGTTGAGGTGATCACTGTTCCGATGGGAGCTTTGACTTATGAGGGAAACGATCCGATTGTTTTTGTTCAGGTCAGCGAATCGGTTTTTGAAAAAAGGAAACTTGATGTTCAGGAATTCCGTGATCAGAATGCTGTTGTACGGAAAGGGATAGATAAAAACGAAAAGATCGCAGTTTCACAGGTTTTCAGCCTGAAAGCTCTTTCGCGTTTCGATAAAATTGCTGAAGAATAAATGCTCACCAGAAACAAATTATCATGCTCAATCAAATTATAACATTTAGTGTCAGGCAAAAATTTGTCGCGCTTTCGCTGGTTCTGCTCATGGCAGTCGCGGGCTATTTTTCGCTTATCCAGTTACCCATCAACTCTTTGCCAGATGTAACTCCGGTTCAGGTTTTGGTCATTACCAAAGCAGGAAGATATTCACCTTTCGATGTCGAAAAGCTGGTGAGTTATCCGATTGAAACTGCCATGAATGGTTTACCCGATGTGAAACAGGTTCGGTCAACTTCGCAGTTCGGACTGTCGGCAGTGACCATCGAATTTGAGGAAGGAACCGACATTTATTTTGCCCGGCAAATGGTGAGTCAGCGTTTACAGTCGATTTCGTCTGACCTGCCTCCCGATGTTTCATCTCCGCAACTTGGGCCGATTTCAACGGCCCTGGGCGAAATATATCAGTATGCGGTCCGTGGCGAAAACAAGTCGCTGACCCAGCTTCGCGAAATACAGGACTGGCTGATTGCCCCGCAATTAAAAGTGGTTAAAGGCGTAACCGAAATCAACTCTTTTGGTGGTTTTGTCAAACAATACGATGTCATTATCACTCCGGAAAAAATCCGGACTTTCGGAATCAGCATCAAGGAAATTACCGAAGCGATTGCCAACAACAACAGTGTTTCAGGAGGAAATTACCTGGAGCACAACCGCGAGCAATACATCATTCGCGGATATGGCCAGATAAATAAGGCCGAAGATATCCGGAACATTATTGTGCGGAACATCAACAACAAACCGGTGTTTATCAAAGATGTTGCCGATGTGGTGGTCGGAACACAGATCCGGCAGGGTGGGGTAACACAGGATGGAAAAGGCGAAATTGTGAGCGGTATCGTGATGATGCTTCGTGGGGGAAATGGCCGGGAGGTAATTTCGCAAATCGAAAATAAAATCGAGGAAATCAATAAATCACTTCCTGAAGGTGTTCAGATCGAAAAGTTCTACGATCAATCTGATCTGATCGACCGGACCACCGCAACGATTTCGACCAACCTCGTTGAGGGAGGTTTTCTGGTTATTGTGGTTCTGTTACTCTTGCTAGGCGAGATTTCCGGAGCACTGATTGTGGCGATGGTAATTCCATTTTCGATGCTTTTTGCTTTTATCGGTATGCGCGAATTTGGACTGGCAGCCAACCTGATGAGTTTGGGTGCGATCGACTTCGGGATGGTTGTCGACGGTTCGGTGGTGATGGTCGAGAATATCGTGCACCGGATGCAGCACAACAAAGAAGAGAAACCCGATGATCTGGTTATTTCCGCTGCCAAACAGGTGGTTCGGCCCATCTTTTTCGGGGTGTTGATTATCCTGATGGTGTATGTTCCGATCATGACTTTCAGCGGAATGGAAGGAATACTTTACCGGCCAATGGCTATTACGGTGGCTGCTGCAGTATTGGGGTCCTTGCTTCTGGCGCTTGTTTTTGTACCAGCCATTTCGGCTATTATTTTCAGGAAAGGAGTTAAACTGCGCCGGAATTTTGTGATCGACTGGATCAAACCGCGGTACAACGATGGTCTTGAAAAATATATTGGCCGCCGGTGGTTTGTGGTTCTAAGTGCCGGAGCGGTGTTTTTACTATCCATGATTGTCATGACGCGACTTGGAACTGAGTTCCTTCCTGAACTGGATGAAGGTTCAATTCTGGTCGAACAGGTGAGAATGCCTTCGGTAACTTTAAAAGAATCGATGGATAATGCCAACTGGCTGGCCGGGAAACTGGTCGAAAACATTCCTGAAATTAAAACGGTAGTTCCAAAGACCGGACGTTCTGATCTGGCGAACGACTGGATGGGAGTGCATCAGACAGATGTCTGGATTGTATTGAAACCTGCCAAAGAATGGCGGGAAGGTGTAACAAAAGAAGATGTAATTGCCCAAATTGAGCCGTTCCTGAAAACAGAACCGGGTCTGGCATACAATTTCACCCAGCCAATTGCCATGCGTGTTGATGAATTAACCAGTGGGGTAAAATCCGATCTGGCAGTGAAAATTTATGGCGAAGATTTGGATCAACTCAATAAAATCGGAGAAAATATCTCCGGAATTGTTTCTGAAATGGCTGGAACGGCAAACTTCTTCGTGGAGCAACCCATTGGCCAGCCTTACCTCACGATCGAAATCGACCGCGACGCAGTGGCCTCGTTCGGATTAAATGTAAACGATGTGCAATCGGTCATTGAGGCTGGTATTGGTGGATTGGTTTCCGGTCAGCTGTACGAGGGCCAGCGCCGGTTCGATATTCAGGTTCGGTATCCGGTTGAGTTTCGCTCTGAATTACAAAAAATACAGGAAATTCCGGTTCCGCTTCCGAATGGCGAATTTATTCCAATCAAACGGGTGAGCCGGATTGTGGCTCAGGAAGGACCGCGTGAAATTCAGCGCGAAAACGGCTGGCGCAGACTGATTGTGGGCATCAACATCAAAAATATCGACATGGGAACGTATGTGGCGCAACTTCAGTCTTCGATTGGTGCGAAGGCCAATGTTCCTCCGGGCTATTTTCTGGAATATGGCGGAACTTTTGAAAATCAGAAACGGGCGATGAACCACTTGTTGCTGGTTGTCCCTTTGTCGCTTTTCATCATTATTGGTCTGCTTTACCTGAACTTCGGAAAAATGAGGTACGCCATTATCATTTTAATGAACCTTCCGTTTGCACTTTCCGGAGGAATATTTTTACTCTGGATGCGGGGAATGTATCTTTCGGTTTCGGCAAGTATTGGTTTTGTGGCTTTGTTCGGGGTTGCAGTGCTCAACGGTATTGTGCTGCTCGATCACATCAACGAACTCCGGAAAGAAGGTATGCCGCTTCGGAAAACCATTATCGATGGGGCTACCGATCGTTTGAGGCCTGTATTAATGACCGCTCTGGTAGCCAGTTTGGGTTTCATCCCGATGGCATTTAACTCCGGACCAGGTTCCGAGGTTCAACGACCTTTGGCTACGGTGGTAATTGGTGGATTGATCACCTCGACCTTTTTAACTTTACTCGTTTTGCCGATTATTTACTATTGGGTGGAAGAAAAACGCGAAAAAAGACTGACGAAAAGTATAGCTGTTGATGTTTCCGGTGAAAATATCTAGACCTTTAATAGATTCTTTACATTCAATGATCATGAACCATAGAACTTGAAAAATATAAAAACTACGGTTATATTAGTGCAGAAAATGATTTGAACAGCTAATGGAAAATAATACTAATTACGTAGGGAGAGATGAAATTCGTGACCAGCTTGTGCAGGCTGCCAGACAAGTGTTTGCGCGTTACGGTTATAAAAAAACAGCACTCGACGATATTGCTGCTGAAGCACGAAAAGGGAAAAGCACCATTTATTATTATTTTAAAAGCAAGGACGATATTTTCAAGGCAGTGATCGATGCCGAAGCCGAAATCAGGGCAAAGGCAATTGAAGAGCAAATAAAAGACATTCAGGATCCGAAGAAAAAGCTAAAAACATACATTTATGCCCGGATGCGGATCCTGAAAATGGTTGTAAACTATTATGAAGCCATTAAAAATGATTTACTCGATCAGTTGTATTTTATTGATAATTTAAGAACAGAGCATTTTATAGCGGAAATTGAGCTGATCAAACAGATGTTTCTCGAAGGGATTGAACAGGGTGAATATACAATCAGCAATCCGGAACTTACCGCCAAAACAATTGTAACAGCACTCCATGGTTTCGAAGTTCCTCTTATCCTGAATAACCTTTCGGATGAAGAGTTGCAAAAAGCGGTGGATGAAATGCTGAACATTTTATTTTACGGAATCGTTTCTAAAAGATAAACTGAACAAATTCTTCGAACATTTACAGAGGTTTTTTTTCAGTGCTTATCAATGATGTAAAATTCCTGAACTGAATTCGTTAATGGAAACATCAACACTGTCTGGAACCATCTTCGATAGATGTTCGAATCGTGTTCATTGAAATAAAATTCAAACTCTTAATGGTCTGGATTTATTTTCAGGGCAGTTGTACCCTAAAATTTTACTGCGATGAAAACTAGCATAATCTGCCTCAGGAAATCATATTTTAAACGTGTTTCAAAAAAACCTCTTCTAAGAATAGTATCTGTCTGTGTTTTTTTATTGGCTTCTATTCACTCCCCACTTCAGGCACAGGATATAAAATTTACGAAATCTCCCTGGTGGTTTGGTAGCTCTGGTGGTCTGAATCTTAACTTATATCATGGCTCAGTTAATCAGTTGAATCGCGATTTGTTGGTTGCGGCTTCTTTTCACAATCGACAGGGAATCGGGTATTTCGCTTTCCCTTTAATTGAATACCGTAAACCTGGGAAGAATTGGGGATTCATGATACAGACAGGTTACGATAGCCGGAAAGGTTCTTTTAACGAACTGGTTTCAACCAAACTGGCATACCTGACCGTGGAACCTAGTTTACGCTTAAACTTGTTTGGGTCGCCTTTGTTTTTCTATACCGGACCCCGGTTTGCGTTTAATACAGATAAACGGTTTACTTACCAGCCAGGTAACGAATTGGCATCTTCCGGTGGAGTTCTCAGCGATATGAAACGATCTGTGATTTCCATGCAAGCCGGATTTGGGTATGATTTGCTGCTTACTCCCAAAAACAAAAAATCACAGGTTATTCTTTCCCCTTTTGTGGCTTTTCATCCCTATTTTGGACAAAATCCACGCAGTATCGAATCCTGGAACATGACCACCATCCGTGGAGGCTTGGCCATGAAATTTGGCCGGGGACTTAAAACTTTCCTGCCCGAAAAGATTTTCCTTCCGGTTGTTATTTCTCCTGAAACCCAAAAATCGGATCTAATCACTGAGGTCAAAGAAACGGAATCAACGAAGAAAGATTCCGGACTTTTACCCGACCGGAAAGATTTGTTTTTCAGCCTGAAACCTTCCACAATTGAAGATCCTTTTTCCAGAACCGGGAAAAAACATCTTAAAAAATTAAACTCCGGAAAGATTGAAATTGTGAGTCCTGAAGTTTTTTCGGATGATGAATTTGTCAAAACTATTCAGGAAAACAATTTTCTGAACGGACTGGGTGAAAGCCTGAAAGTAGAATCATCAAGCCAGATTGCCCTGATTGGTTCTTCCGGGAGAAATTCACCGGCAGGTAAACAAATGGCAGAATCTGTAAAAATTTATCTGGAGGGAGTTTATGGAATTGAGTCTTCACGAATTACCATAAAAGATCGTTCCAAAATAAAACTTCAAAAGAGACCATCGGAAAGAAATTTTGAACTGGCAGTTTTGAGGCAATCAGATCGTCAGGTCCTGGTTCTGACCAAATCAAAAAGTCTGTATGCAAAAGTAAGAGATACGCAGAACAATCAACTTTTACCGCTGAAAATTTACGAGGTTCCTGCTGTTGATCAGGCTGGATATGTTCGTATTACAACCCAGGGATCCGGAAATGTCTTTTCGTCATGGACTTTAAAAATTACGGATGGCCGGGGTTTCGCTAAAGATTTTGGACCGTATTCAAGCGAAACAATCAGTATCTCCAAGAAATGTCTGTTGGGGGATCAGCCTGCCGGAAATTTTGGAATTTCGATGATCGGACAATCCGAAAGCGGACAAATTGTGCGGAAAGATACTTCTGTTTTTATTTCAGCCTGGCCGGTTTTAGTCACCGATAAAATAATGCGTTTTAGCGTTTTGTATGAATTTAACAACTCAAAATCGCTAAATATTTTTAACTGGTATATTGAAAACGTAGTGGTACCGAAAATCCCTTCAGGAACAAAAATCATTATACATGGCCATTCAGAGAATCTTAATTATGGCAATTTCGACCTGAAATCCTTTTTATCACATGAAAACAGCATACGTGAGGTTATTGAAAATGCGCTGAAAAAAGCTGACAAAACCGGTGTTGAGCTACAGGTTTTTGACTTTGGCACCGATCAGATTCTTGCCCCTTTTGATCAGGGAGATTCAATTCTCAGATTTTCCCCACGCACGGCAATTATCGACATTATCAGGCATTAACTCCTGAATGTGTTCGGGATCTGTTGTAGATATAAAAAACGTTTAAGACAAGTGATAATCCAGTAAATAACCCAGCCATAAAATCAGCTGCGGGCATCGAAGGTACAAATCTGCTGATTAAAATGGCAGCGGCTAAAAGGATTAAGCCGTATGGTTTTTCGTGTATTCGTTTCGAGTTCATGAAGTCATTATTAAAACGTTTATTTCTTTGCTTTAAACAACTCCTTTTCGTCCACTTTTTTCACTTTGGCACTGTCGTTCAGCAATTTGTTAATGGCATTAAACGGAGCAACAACAATTTCGTCTCCGGCTTTTAAGCCTTCCAGAATTTCAATGTTTTCACTATCCTGAATTCCTGTTTTAACCGGTTGTTTGAATACCTTGCCATCCTTGTACATGAATACGACTTCAACCTTTTTATCCGCTTCGGTTTTTGGTCCCTGGGTGGTTACCGGTTCCGATTCGTCTTCTGTCTTTTCTGCTTCTTCCTGGGTTGTTGATTTTGCTTTATTTTCATCATTTAGCGACCGGGTAGTTACTGCCTGAATTGGTACCGAAATTACATTATTTCGCGTTTCAGTTTGGATATCAACAGTTGCTGACATGCCCGGACGGAACGGATATTTGTTGCTGCCATCGGCATTAACCAAGTCCTGGTAGGAACTTTCAAGTAAAAGGATTTTTACATTAAAATTGGTCACCTGATCGGTTGAACCACCAACAACGTTGGCTGAATTGGCAATTTCGGTAACCAGACCTTTAAATTTCCGGCCCAGATAGGCGTCAACTTCAACCGAAGCGGTATCGTTCAAATTAACCCTGACAATATCATTTTCGTTCACATCAACTTTAACTTCCATGAGGTGCAGGTTGGCAATAACCAGCAATTCGGTTCCAGCATACATGTTGGTCCCAACCACACGCTCGCCTTTTTCAACGTTCAGGCGCGAAACTGTACCATCCATCGGAGCATAAATTTTTGTTTTAACAAGTTGTTCCTGAGCTTCGGCAACCGATGCTTCAGACGATTTTACTGCAAATCTGGCTGCCGTAACTTCCGATTTGGCTACTTTAAATGAAGCCTGCGCTGTTTCGAAATCCGAAACAGGAATTGCGTCTTGTTTGTAAAGCGAATTCGCACGGTTGAACGACAATTCACTTTCGATTAAACGGGCCTCGGTTTGAGCCAGCCTGGCCTGCGACGAACTTAAAGCGGCCTGAGCCCGGTTGTATGCCTGAATATAAATATCGGGTTTAATCACAATCAGGAGCTGACCTTTTTTTACTTCATCACCTTCCTGAATGTCCATTTCAATAATTTCTCCTGAAACATCCGGACTGATTTTAACTTCAGTTTCGGGTTGAACCTTACCATTGGCAGTAATTAATTCCGTAATCGTTTTACTTTCTACCGTTTTGGTTGCTACATTGATCTGATAATCGCTTCCAAACCATCCTAATTTTTTACCGGTAATCAACACAATAATGATAATGACGACCAAAGCAATGCTATAAGGTAAAATTTTATTCGATTTCTTTTTCATGCGTTTATGTTTTGTTTATGCCAAGTGTTTATTTGTTATTCAGGAAACACTTCAGGAAATATTCCTTTAAGTTCTGTACATATTGACCTGAAATGTTCTTTTTTATATTTTGGATTATTGGTATAGGTTCACTTTTTAAAATTACAACATTTCTGTTCCTAAAATTTCAACGAACATTAAAATTTAGAAAAACAACACAATAAAGTTCATCTCCGGTTTATTTTTCAAATTTTAAAATCAGGAATACAAGCTTCATTTATTTACTAATCGTATAACTAATCACCGATTTTGGTTGGCAATATGATCTTTTGTGAGCATTTGTGCTTTACATTCAAGAACATTCGCCGGTATAATGTGTTATCTGACATTGTGGATAATTGAATCTATTTTTTATAAAATTCCAGGATGGAATAATTTACAAAACAAAATCCTTTAAATTAATGAAAGACCCAAAATTAATGGTTGAAAAGCCAAACACAGCAATGGATATTCAGAGTATGCCTTTCACGACTTTCCTGAATAATTTGAAAGCCAAAATGAAAACCGTTTTCCATGATCGGGCGGATATCAATCAATTGGCAGTTAAACGTGGAATGCCCCCATTCGTGATGCGCGAGATAATGAGTTTAAATCCATTGGCTGTTGGTATTCCTACCCAATATGGCGGGAGAGGGGCGAGAATGGAAGAGAATATTGCTTTACTGGCTGCTGCTTCATACGAATCTTTAGCTTTATCGCTGACCTTTGGAATTAACTCAGCTCTTTTTCTTCAGCCTGTTGGAAAATATGCCCTTGAAGAAGCAAAAGCTCCGGTTTTCAAACGTTTTCTTGAAAAACAAAATATGGGTGGTTTAATGATCACCGAACCCGGATTTGGAAGTGATGCGCTCAACATGCAGACGTCCTATTCACAAAAAGGGGAGGCTTATCACCTTGAAGGCACCAAGCATTGGGCTGGTCTGACCGGATGGGCTGAATATTTTCTGTTGACTGCCCGGGAACGTAGTCATTCAGGAGATTTAAAACGCGACATCGATTTTTTTATTTGTGATGTAAACGATCCGGCACAACAAATTGTGGTTGAAGAGTTCTACGAAAATCTGGGTTTGTACCAAATTCCATATGGGAGGAACAAATTGGACGTGCATATCCCACTTTCACAAAAACTGGTTCCGCACACTACCGGAGTAAAAATGATGCTTGATCTGCTTCACCGCAGCCGCATGCAATTCCCGGGCATGGCAATGGGTTTTATTCAGCGGTTGCTTGACGAGTCGATTGCACACACCAACCAGCGTTTAATCGGCGGGAAACCGCTGATGTCATACGATCAGGTACAACAGCGACTGGCTAAACTTCAGGCCTCGTATACCATTTGTTCGGCCATGTGTGCCAACAGCAGCGAAAAAGCCGGTGTTGAAAACGATCTTTCTCCTCACGGATTCGAAGCTAATTCGGTAAAAAGTGTGGTGACCGATTTGATGCAGGAGGCTGCTCAGTCAGCAACAACACTTGTTGGTGCTCAGGCATACAAATTAAATCACATTGCCGGAAGAAGCATTACCGACAGTCGGCCGTTCCAGATTTTTGAAGGATCGAATGATATTTTATATGCTCAGATTTCGGAGAACCTGGTGAAAATGATGAAAAAAACCAAGGAAAGTAACTTGTTCCAGTTCTTGAAAGATTTTAATCTGACTTCAAAATCAGCGTCATTCATGAAGGAAATGCTCGACTTTAATCTGGACCTGAATTTACCTCAGCGTAAAATGGTTGAACTTGGTCAGGTTCTGGGTCGTATTGTTACGTTCGAAATGGTGATTAACCTGGGAGAAAAAGGCTACCGGAATGATTTGATTAATAACGGACTTGCAATGCTCAATCAGGAAATAACCGCTTTAATGAGCAGTTTCAAATTCCAGAATCCAACCATTGTGGTCGAAGATTATCAGGATAAAAGTAACTGGATGAATTTCGTACCTGCCTTCGGAGCATAAAAAACCGGTCTTTTTTATACTTTTGTGGGATGCAATACCATTCATACGTCATATATTCGCCTGAAACCGGTCAGTTCTATTATGGCTATTTCGAAGATCTTGAGAAAGTTCTGGAAATGCATAATTCGAATCTGATTGCACCGACAAAAGGGAAAGGACCATGGGTTCTGATGTTTTCTGAAAGTTTTGATACCCGGTTGAGGGCAATCAGACAAGTTAGCTTTTACCGTTCAGTAAAAGGGCAAAGGTTTATCAAAAAAATGCTCAATTTTTAAAAAACAGAGTTCCTGTTGCTTTGTTTTAGCCTGCAAATTAACAATTGAGTTTTAGCATCAACACAGTGTTGTTAATAAATAATTGATTGATCTACATTCTTTTGATAGAATCTGTATTTGATCTTTAGTAAATTTGTAATCAAATTAACTCGTATTGACCATGAAAAAAGTTATTTTATTCGCTTTCACACTTGCTTTGCTTTCCAGTGGATGTAAAGTATTTAAATCTTCGAAGAAGAGTGCGGCAGTTCCGGCTACAGAACAATCATCAACAGAAACAAAAGTTTTTTCAGTTCCTGCACCAAACACGGGTGTTCGTGAAAATCCGACATCTGATGTGATGTATGAAACTGCAGATAAAGAAGTGACCGGTTCAAAGCCAGTTTCCATCCGCAGTGAAAAATTCACCATGTCTTCTGAAGATCAGGCTGCTTACGGAAGCAAAAGCTTTTTTGTTATTGTTGGAAGTTTCAGCAGTAATGAAAATGCAGGCAGATTCAAACAGGAATTGATTCAGCAGAGATTTAAGCCGAT
Organism: Prolixibacteraceae bacterium; assembly: GCA_049277435.1. Classification (GTDB taxonomy): domain Bacteria; phylum Bacteroidota; class Bacteroidia; order Bacteroidales; family Prolixibacteraceae; genus Aquipluma. The sequence goes on along the minus strand of JBASYJ010000242.1, from coordinate 21,461 downwards.
TATTTTACACAGCGAAAGTGGTTATTACCGGGTGTGTGTTGATTCGTTTACTGACGAAACCGCAGCCAGAAGCCGGGTCCAGAAAATCAGAACCGAGTTTCCGAAATATGCCGATAGCTGGTTGCTGATTAAGAAATAAAAAACAATGGTACAACATAGTAAGAAAGGATACTTATTCAGTATCCTTTCTTTTTTTATCGTATAATCCTGGTGGTTTACTTTAAAATTTCTTCGGCTTCCTGATAACCTTCTGCCACAACAGTCATCTGGATATTGCTTTCATTTATGGCCATGGCATTCACTAAAAAGGATGGAACCAGTCGGTTTCCGTTGCTCATCGTTGCTGTTGGCAGTGGAACATCTGTACCCTCAGCCAGATGCATGGCCAGTTCGGCAACAGTAAATGCCATTGTTTTAATCGGTTTATAAACAGTCATGGTTTGATTTCCTTTAATGATCTGCTGAATATTTGGTAAATCAGCGTCCTGGCCAGCCAGCGACACTTTGCCTTCTAATCCATGTTCTTTCAGCGCTTTTAATACTCCAAGTGCGATACCATCATTGCCGGCAATGATGGCATCAATGTGACCAGAAGTTGTTTTTAAAAGCTCTTTTGCATGTTTATATCCTTCGTCTGCAGTCCAGTAATCAGAGAATACACTATAAACCAATTTTATTTCACCTTTTTCGATGAAAGGTTGAAGAATATTCATTTGTCCAAGATAAAGCATGCGGCTGTTGTTGTCATAGGTTGGTCCACCGATGAGGGCGTAATCTCCAGCTGGCTTAAGGTTGGTCAGGTATTCTGCCTGAATTTCACCAACTCTCACATTATCTGTCGACACGTAATAATCCAGCCAGCAATTGTTAATCATGCGGTCGTAAGCAATGACCTTGATGTTCCGTTGATGAGCCAGATCGACAATAATTCCGGCAGAAAACTGATTGACCGGAATGATAACTAAAACGGATACTCCTGAATTAATCATCTCCTTCGCCTGATCAATTTGTTTCTGTTCATTATTCTCAGCTGAATTGACCACCGGAATACCTCCAAGTTGGTTAACTGCCTCAATAAAATATTTTTTGTCATTCTGCCAGCGTGGCGTTTCAAAACTATGCACCAACATTCCTATTTTAGGCTTTGCCGATGAACACCCGACAAGTACTGTACCCGCCAGAATTAGATAAATTAGAAATTTGATTTTCATAGCACATGGGATTTATTAGTGAGAGAATAAATGATTCCATAAGCATAAAAAAGATGGTGAGAACGAATATTTATTGCATTTCTGAATGAAAGGGACACGAATAACTTTCAACTTAAAAGTATGATGTTAAATCATATCCCGGTTGTACGGTTTTATTGTACGTAATTAATTTTTTTTGGATTGAATTTAATGCACGGATTTGGAAAACATGCTCTAAAACAAAAACCGGAAAGCATGTAGTGCTTTCCGGTTTCTCTGAATCGTATCTGATTTGTACTATTTTAATGATTTAATCTGTCGTAAACGTTCTGCAGCTTTTTCGAGCGTTTCATTGTTTTTCGCGAAACAAACGCGAACCATTTTTAGTTTATTCTTTTCGTGCAGAAAGGCTGAAACCGGAATTACGCCCACACCATATTCTGTAGCTAAACGGAATGTAAAATCAGTGTCCGACATGTCGGAAATATTCGAATAATCCAGGATTTCGAAATAACTTCCCTGTGATGGAATGATTTTAAACAAACTATCGTTCAGCAACCGGTTAAAATAGTTCCGTTTACCCTGATACATTTCGGTAATGTCTTTCCACGAGTCTTCAGTTTGCAGATATTCAGAAAGTGCATACTGAAGCGGTGTGTTTACGTTGTAGATCTGGAATTGCTGGATTCTGCGGTATTCGGTCATCAGCTTTTCAGGAGCCAGAATATATGCCAGCCCCCAGCCGTTGATGTTGAAAACCGGGCCAAAGGAAGAAACGATAAAACTGCGCTGAGCCAGCTTTTCGTATTTGGCAATACTTTTATGGGTATTGTTATCAAAAACTATGGATTCAAAAACCTCATCGCTAAGAATGACAATGTTGGTTCCATTGGTCAACCGCTGGAGTTGCTGGATGTCAGCTTCAGAAATAACAGCACCGGTTGGATTATGAGGCGAATTCAGAATAATCATCCTTGTTTTTGAGGTGATCATTTTTTTCACTTCTTCCCAGTCGATGTGAAAATCTGGCTGTTTAAGCGAAACGTATACCGGGCGGCCGCCATTAAGAGAGATGGCAGGAGCGTAAGATTCGTATGCTGGTTCAAAAAGTATGACTTCATCTTCATCTTTTACGGTCGTGCTGATTGCAGTCATGATTGCCTGAATCGGACCGGCGGTAATCGTAATTTCAGTATCCGGGTTATAAGTCCGGTTATACATCCGTTTTACCCGGGCCGAGATCACTTCCCGTAACTCGGTAATCCCTTCGTGTGGCGCGTAATTATTGTAGCCAGACCGGATATAGGTTGCAGCAAGATCAGCTAATTTTTCAGGACAGGGAAAATCGGTTTTTCCCAGAGAAAGATCAATCGCACCCGTTTCAACAACCAATTTGTTGACACTGGAAAAAATACTTCCCTTGATATTTAGGATATTCGAAAGAGCCATTAAAAAAATGTTAGTGCACAAAGGTAAGAAAATATGCTATTCGCTTTCATTAACTTTAGCTTACTGGTGCGTTAATTTATAATTCGTTTTATTTGTCTTTATTCTGATTCTTCATTACACTTTCCCGCTCGGATTTTAACTTATTTAATCGCTTGTATCCTTAAGTTTATACGACAATTTTCATTTAAAAACCTCTTTTAGAACAGCCATTGATCTGACCTCACCCAAATGATCGAAATGTATTTTGTAAAAATCGAGTAACATGTTCAAAACCAGGTTGCGTTCATGTTGTGTATAATTTAACTGGCCAAGTGTTGCCGAATCAACTTCAGTAAGTTGGGCGAAAAGTGATGTTACCTGTTTGTCGGCGAATTGGTTGTGAAACGGTTCGTGACTCACAAACTGCGCTTTTTGTAAATCGAAAAAATTGCTGATCTGTGCATTCTCGCGGCTAGGGTAAATTCCCAGGTACCGTGTTAGTTTAAATAAAAACCACAGGTGAAAGTTGCTGATTCCCGAATCAGATAAATCGAGAAAAGTCAAGGAGTGAAAAATAAAATCGAACAATTCCGGATTGGGTTCTTCTTCGCGAAGGCATTTATACAAGATTTCGGCTAAAAAAATAACCTGCGAACTTTTCCGGATATCAAACGGTATGCTGTTGAACGGATAAGCGATTTGGGCATTTTTTAAACGGTTAAGTTCTCTTCCGGGATTGTAATAAATTTCGAGATCGAGCAGATAAAGCGGTTGAAATATGGCAGCCTTAATGTTCGATTTTTTACTCCGGACGCCATTAATCAGGTACGACTGACGGCCATAGGCTTCAGTATAAATGTTGGTTATCAGACTGGTTTCTGAATATTTGACGGCATGAAGAAAAATTCCCCGCGTTTTTTCGAGCACCTTAAACCGGTTTTAATGAATAAATAGAAGTTTCGTAATCTTGGTTTGTTCTCCAATCGGATCGGTTAAAAACACCAGGTAAACACCTGTTTTGCAGCGGTTGCCGTTCAGGTTTCTTCCATCCCAGATGGCCTGGCCGCCCAGCGAAGTGGTTTTGTATACCAGGTTTCCGCTGACGGTGGTAATTTTCACATCGGTGTCTTCCAGCAATCCATGCACAACAATGGGGCCGTCGTAAGTTTCGCGAACAGGATTGGGCGAAACGTAAACATCATCAAAAATATCGTTGCCCTGTGTGGCTTCACCCATATACGAAATCAATCCGGATGAGGTGCCAATAAATACTTCTCCTGAAATCTGATTAATCGCGATATCGGTTATTTCGTTACCTGGAAGCGCACTGTTATCGGTATTAAAATGTTCAAGTTCTTCGTCTCCATTTTCTGAAACCAGGAACACTCCTGAAGTTTTTGTTCCAATCCATTTCCGGTTTGCCCCGTCAACTGCAATCGAAGTAATCACTTCTTTTTCAAGAAGAGGCAGGAATAATTGCCTGGTATTTTTCAGTCCCGGGCGGGTGGCGTAATACGGACTTTCAGTCCAGACCCGTTGCGGATTGCTGTAAACGGCCACACCTCCTGAAGTTCCAACCCAGATTTCACCGTTTAAATCTTCCACCATGGCATAAACATCACTCATTTCGTTGAAAAATTCTCCTTCAGAATTTACAAACCGGGAAACCACTTTAAATACTTTGGTCTGGTCATTGGTTTTGTTTAAAACAAAGATTCCGTATCCTTTATTCCGGGGAATCAAAACCCATTTATCTTCATCTTTGGTCACCACAATTTTGCCAATCGAATAATTGTTGGCTATCACCGGAGTTTCGTACGATTCCCAGGTTCCGTCGGTTTTTAATTCTGAAACCACTTTGGAAACGCCTGAATTGGACACCCATAAATTTCCTTTTTTATCGAATGCCATTCCGCCAATACGAACATAAGCAGCCGTAGGGTCTGATGGTAATTGGGTCTGAAGTGAGCTGTTGAAGTTGTCGAACCGTTTCACATACTTTCCATCATTAAATTCCAGAATTCCTCCGCCCCACGAACCGGCAAACACATGATCCGGATTATTTGGATCGGCTGCGGTACAAACGATATCTCTGAAATCATTGGAAACAGGGAATGTTTTTGAATCAAAAACCGACCAGTTACCTTCACGGTTGAGCTGGAATTTGGGTGGAGAGAACAGATTGTCCCATGCATTGTCGCGCCCTCCGGACGAAATCCAGAGATCGGAACCATTCATGCTGAGAGAAAAAATCTGGTTGTCGATTGGTCCTGCCGGAATGATTTGTTCGTCCTGACTTCCCACTTTAACCAGTCCGTATTTCGGATCGGCAATCCAGAGAATGTTTTGATCGTCTAAAACCGAACATGAAGTGCTGATTGGTTTTATTTCAGTTCCTGAAAGCGTGTAATTCAGCACATGTTCAGCCAACTCGAATTTATCATTGTAAACCAGCACTTCTTCCCGGCTCGAGAATGCTATAAAGTTGTCGTTTTGGGTGATGTCCGAAACAAAGTTAATTTCAGGAAGAAACCGGTCCCAATCGGCTCCGTTCAACTCGTATAGTTCATCCTGGGCCCATTTGTCGGGCGTATAGTTGGCAATGAGTTTTCCCTTAAAGAATTCAATTTTACTGAATTTGTTGCTGGCATGCGGAATGTTGGTTTCTTTTTGCCATTTGTTGTAATTCTGAAGGTTGGGTTCCGAAGCACTGGCTTTGTAAATTCCATTTTCAGTGGCAGCATACAAATAGCTTCCGTCGGTCGCCATATCCAGAACATTGATGTATTCGCCTTCAAATCCGATAAAATAGGTGTCTTTTATTTCTTTTTTCTCCAGATCGATAACCACAATCCCGAAGCCGCACGAAAGATAGGCCCGTTTTCCGGAGAACATGACATTGTTGATGGTTTTGCTGGCGGCTAATTGTTTGCGTTTAATGTCGGAAAGGTTTACTATTTCGTTTCCAAATAACAGGTCGATGTTGGCATTCTGGTAAGCAATCAGGAGCAGATCGTTTTCCTTGCTGTAAGCAGTACGTTCCACTCCGGCATCGGAAAGCCCGTTGATACCCGACATTTTTTGAATGCTGTTGTCGGTTTTGTTGTAGGTAAAAAGTCCGCCTTCAGTTACACAATAAATTTTTTCGCCAGTATCCACCACATTCTTTGCATGTGCATACGATTGATAATCGGTCCATTCGCCAACAATTGGCTGCGAAAATAACGGAGTTCCGCACAGAAAAATGAAAAGTGTTACTGCCAGGTATTTAAACTTCATGCCTTTATTTTAACTGGATTAAATATTTCACCAATTTTTGAACGGCCCTTCCACGGTGACTGATTCTGTTTTTTTCGTCCATGTCCATTTCGGCAAAACAGAGTTCCGATTCGTCGGGTTGAAAAATAGGATCGTAGCCAAATCCCGCTATTCCCCGTTTTTCTTCCAGAATGTGTCCCTCTACAATTCCTTCGAATTGTTTTTCACGACCATCAATCACTAAGGAAATTACGGTTCTAAAACGTGCTTTTCTGTTTTTTATTTTAGACAGCTTACTTAAAACCAAATCCATGTTGTTCTGCGCGTTTTTATCATCGCCGGCATATCTGGCCGAATAAACTCCAGGTTCGCCGTTCAGCGCTTCAATCTCGAGGCCGGTATCGTCGGCAAAACAGTTGTAGCCGAACTTATTAAAAATGTAATGCGATTTTTCGGCTGCATTGCCTTCGAGTGTTTCCTGGTTTTCAGGAACTTCATCGGTACAATGAATGTCGTTCAGGCTAAGTAATTCAATTGAATTGCCCAGTAATTGTCTTATTTCCTGAAGTTTATGTTGATTGTTAGTTGCAAAAACGAGTTTCATAAATGAAAGGTGTTTATTAAGTTTTCCGGCCGGAGACCAGCAGTATGACGGGTTTCGGATTCAATGGATGGGAATGGAAATCAATGATTTTTTCCGCGATGCCGGAATGGTAAAGATTCTTCCGGAGCGGTTAAAAAAGTCCGTGGATTTGTGCATCGATCCGGTCAATCACGCCGCTTAAATCTTCCGGATTATTTTGAAAATCGATGCGATCGACATCAATGATGAGCAATTTTCCGGCTTTGTAGCGGTTTACCCAGGCTTCGTACCGTTCATTCAGCTGTTTCAGGTAATCAATCCGGATCGAGTTTTCGTAATCTCTGCCGCGTTTCTGGATCTGATGAACCAGTGTTGGAACAGTTGCGCGCAGATAGATCAGTAAATCGGGTGCCTGAACCAGTTTGTTCATCATGTGGAAAAGCGTGGAATAGGTTTGAAAATCTCGGGTCGACATCAGTCCCATGGCATGAAGGTTAGGCGCAAAAATTTCGGCATCTTCGTAAATCGTCCGGTCCTGAATAACTGTCTTTGCGGAGCTGCGAATATCTACAATCTGACTAAACCGGCTGTTCAGGAAATAAATCTGAAGGTTGAAAGACCAGCGCTGCATATCTTCGTAAAAATCGTTCAGGTATGGATTTTCATCCACGTCTTCGTAATGAGGACTCCATCTGTAATGTTTCGCAAGCAGTTCTGTCAGAGTTGTTTTTCCGGCACCGATGTTCCCAGCTAAAGCAATATGCATTTGATTTGATCTTAAAAATTTTAAACTAAAAAACTTAAACTCCAATCTTCAAAACCTGTGAATCCGGCATTTTTGAAATTGGCTCAACGAAAATACGAAATAAAACTCCGAAAACCGGCCCAATAAATTAAAAAAGCCGGAGTCTCCAACACTGTCTGACTAAGTGGCGGTTTTGGAAATTTTCCGGACGAATTAAATTGAATGATTCAGTTCAATCAACGAATCAAGGTATTGCCGGTCGTTCGCTAGTCGGGGAATTTTATTCTGGCCTCCAACTTTTCCGCGCTTATTCATCCATTCGTAAAACAATCCTTTTTTGGCAACAATGACATGAGGTTTTTCGAGACTCAGATTTTTGTGCCTTTTGGCTTCGTAATCAGAATTGATTGTTTTTAGTGCGCCATCAAAGATCTGGATGAAATGTTCCAGATCGTTGGGTTCTTTTTCAAATTCGATCACCCACTCGTGTGCGCCTTTTTGGTTCTCTTTCATATAAATCGGTCCCCCGGTATATTCCGAAATGATGGCGCCGGTTCGTTCGCAGGCAATTTTAAAAGCTTTTTCGGCATTGTCGATAATTACCTCTTCGCCAAACGCATTAATGAAATGTTTGGTACGTCCGGTGATCACAAATTTGAAGGGGTATTTCGCGGTGAAGCGGATGGTATCGCCAATCAGGTAACGCCAGAGTCCGCCATTGGTCGAAATAACCATGGCATAATTCTTTCCTGTTTCCACTTCTTCGAGCGGGATCGCATTCAACTGGTCGGCCCTAAACTCGTCCATCGGAATAAATTCGTAATAGATTCCGTAATCCAGCATGAGCAACATGTCTTTTTTGTCGGGCTCATCCTGAATGCCAAAAAAACCTTCCGAAGCATTGTAGGTTTCCATGTAGTGCATGTTCGGGCTCGGAATCAGTTTTTTATACTGTTCGCGGTAAGGTTCAAAATTAACCCCGCCATGGGTGAATATTTCGAGGTTTGGCCATACTTCCAGAATGTTGTCTTTGCCGGTCACCTCTAAAACCCGCTTCAGCAAAACCAGGTACCACGACGGAACACCGGCAAAAGAAGTCACATTTTCGTCGAGCGAATACTGAATGATTTTTTCGATTTTTTCTTCAAATTCCTCGATGAGCGAAATCTCGGTTGAAGGCGTCCGGTAAAAGTCGGTCCAGAATGGAATGTTTTCGATGATGATGGCAGAAAGATCACCGTAATAACAGTTGTTGTTGTAATTGTGAACCTTGTGACTTCCTCCCAGTGTGAGTGCCTTTCCGGAGAGAAAAGCAGAGTCCGGATAATTCTGTAGATAGATGGCCAGAACATCGCGGCCGCCACGGATATGAACATCCTCGAGCGAATCTTTGCTGACCGGGATAAACTTGCTCTTTTCGTTAGTTGTTCCCGACGATTTGGCAAACCACCTGGTCTCGCTGGGCCAAAGCAGGTTTTTCTCGCCGAGCATCATCCGTTCAACACTTGGCTTAATGTCATCATATCCCTGAATCGGAACCTGATCACGAAATTCTTTTTCGGAATGAATATTCCTGAAATTGTGTTTTAATCCAAATTCGGTATTCGATGCTTTTCCCAGAAGTTCAAATAGAACCTCTCGCTGGACTTCGTGCGGGTGTTTCTTAAACAGATCGATTTCGTAAATCCGTTTAAAATTTACCCATTTAATGATTGAATTTAAAACAGGCATGCATTTAGGTTTTCGGTAGCATCAAATTTATTAAAAATTCTGACTTTTGTTCAGTCCTGCAAACTTCAGGGATTATATGATCCTTGCTTTCTGAAAAGTATAAACTGAATGCTGAAATGTATTTTTGTTATTTTTACTTCGAATTTTTATACCCTTTTATTTTTTTTGTGATGAATTACATTGATATCGTACTTGGTATTCTCCTGATTATTGCTGCTGTTCAGGGATTTCGAAAAGGATTTATTGTTGAACTTGCTTCACTGGCAGCCCTTGTACTTGGAATCTGGGGAGGCATTAAATTCTCCGACTGGACTGCTGATTTTATTACCAGAAACACTGGATTCGATTCGAAATACCTCAGTATAATTGCGTTTTTCGTCACATTTATCGCCATTGTGGTGCTTATTCATATCCTGGGGAAAGTGATCGACAACGCGGTGAAGGCTGTTGCGCTGGGTTTTTTAAACCGGCTGGCCGGAATAATTTTTGGAGTGTTGAAAGCTGCAGTCATTCTGAGTATATTTTTACTGCTTTTCGATACCATCGACGAAAATGTACATCTATTACCAGCCCGGCAGAAGACCGAATCAAAAGTTTACACGCCGCTAAAACAGCTGGTTCCGACTTTATTCCCATTTATAAAATTGTGGAAGACTGATTTTCTGTCGAACCCGGATGAAAAAACTGCCGATCACAAACCGGCAACCAAATCAATTTAATAGCCGAATCGCGGTCAACTCTGAATTTTGAGTCAATCTGTTAAGCTTTGGATTCTGTTTTTCGAACCTCCATCCACCATTCACTCAATTTCTATGGTGATATTTCTGTGGTAAACCATTGATTTTATATCTTTGGGCGAATTTTTCGAAAAATGACGAAGAAAAATTCAGTTAAAGAATCCAAAATCTAATTCAGAACAGGAAATGAATTTTGTTGACGAATTGCAGTGGAGAGGGATGATCCACGACATCATGCCCGGAACCAAAGAACAACTTGAAAAAGAATTAACCTCAGCTTATGTGGGAATCGATCCAACAGCTGATTCACTTCATATTGGGCACCTGGTAAGTGTAATGATGCTGAAACATTTTCAGCTGGCCGGTCATAAACCAATTGCATTGGTTGGCGGCGCTACCGGAATGATTGGTGACCCTTCAGGAAAATCTCAGGAACGGAATCTTCTTGACGAAGCAACCTTGCGCCACAATCAGGAATGTATAAAAGTACAGTTGTCGAAATTTCTCGATTTCGAGTCGGATGCTCCGAATGCTGCTGAAATGGTGAATAATTACGACTGGATGAAGGACTTTAGTTTCCTGAATTTTATTCGCGACATCGGCAAGCACATCACGGTAAATTACATGATGTCGAAAGATTCGGTGAAAAAACGTCTGGATTCGGACAGTGGTGCCGGAATGTCGTTTACCGAGTTTACCTATCAGCTGGTTCAGGGAACCGATTTTCTGCATTTGTATCAGGAAAAAAATACGAAACTGCAAATGGGTGGTTCCGATCAGTGGGGTAACATTACTACCGGAACGGAATTAATTCGTCGCAAAACAGGAGGTGAAGCGTTTGCATTAACCTGCCCGCTGATTAAAAAAGCCGACGGAACAAAATTTGGAAAAACAGAATCCGGAAATGTCTGGCTTGATCCGAAATTAACTTCTCCCTATAAATTCTTCCAGTTCTGGATCAATACTTCGGATGAAGATGCGGTTCGCTACATTAAAATATTTACACTTCTTTCGCAGGAAGAAGTAGCCGAACTGATTGAAAAACATGCAGAAGCACCTCATCTGCGTCTGCTGCAAAAAAGGCTTGCCGAAGAAGTTACCGTGATGGTCCATTCGCGTGAAGATTATGAACTGGCTGTTGAAGCTTCTCAGATTTTGTTTGGTCAGGGTACTGCAGAATTATTGAATAAACTGGATGAAGAAACTTTCCTGTCGGTTTTCGACGGAGTTCCGCAATTTTCTGTTTCAGGAGAGGAACTGAATGCAGGCATAAAAGTGATCGATCTTTTGGCTGAAAAGGCGATGGTATTTCCATCAAAAGGAGAATTGCGCCGCACCATTCAGGGAAACGGATTAAGCATCAATAAAGATAAAGTTTCTGATGTTGAGCTGGTTGTAGACAGTAGTTTCCTGATTGGAAACAAATACATTCTGGTTCAGAAGGGAAAGAAAAATTATTTTCTGCTGATAGCGGAATAATTCGATCCATCTTATTTCCGTCCAGTCATACTAAACAAACAAATGTTTCGTTAAAAATTCGACCAAAACCCTTTTTATGACAAATTATTTTGACAATCAGAATCTTCTTGAGATTATTTGGAAATGGAAGAAGCATTTGATTCTAGTTGGTGCCATTGCGGTTGTTTTATCAGCCGTTTTTTCCTCGTCGACATTTATTAAACCCAAATTTAAATCGACAGCCCGCATTTATCCGAGCAACAACATTTATACGTTCAGCGATGAATCGGAAAGTGAACAGTTGCTCGAAATCATAGGTTCGCAGGATATTAAACTTCGGGTGATTGAGGCCTTTAACCTGAGCGAAGTATACAGAATCAGCAAGGATCAGCCGCAGTATCTGACCTTCATTATGGCTGAATTTAACGACAATGTGAAGTTCAAAAAGACCGAATACGAAACAATTGAAATTACAGTTCTGGATACCGACCCAAACCGGGCCTGCACCATGTGTGATTCAATCATTTTTTTCCTTGACGAAAAAGTCAGGTCTCTTCACAAGATAAAATATGAAGAGGTGGCCAACATTGCCAAAAAAGATCTGGTTCTGGTCAGACATGACATTGATTCCCTGGAAGAAAAGTTGAATTTTTTCAGGAAAGAATATAAAATTCTGGATTTCGAATCACAATCCAAAGAGATTACCAAAGGATTGGTTAAGGTTCTGGCCGAACAAAAAAAGAATACTTCAGGTGGTAAAGAACTGGAAACCTGGATGAAAAACATGGCTGAAAAAGGTGGTGAATACGAGATACTCGACCGTCAGAAGAAATTCATGGTCGGTCAGATGGATTCAATCATTAAAGTATACAATCAATCGGTGAGCAGTGCCAGAAAAAAAATCACCTATGGTCAGCGGGTCGAAAATCCGGTTCCTGCCGATAAAAAATCTTATCCGGTGCGATGGCTGATTGTTCTTTTGTCAACTGCTGCTGCACTTTTTACATCGTTGCTTGTAATTTTACTTCTCGAAAACCAAAAAAAAGCTTAGCCCGTGCATCAAGCCAGGATTAAAGTCGCTCTTTTTTACCTGATTTCGGTTTTGTTTGTAATCCTGAATGCCTATTTTCTTGTTGAAAAGCATTCGATGATTATCAATGTCTTGCCTGTTGTGCTTGGGATTGTTTTACTTGCCGTATTTGCTTTTGATGTACTTTTATATCTGGTTGTGTTTTTTTCACCCTTATCGATTCCTCTGGCAGAAATCTCACCAGGATTGCCCATCGATATGTTTTTGCCAACCGAACCCTTGCTGTTTGGGATTCTGCTCATTTTCATCATGAAACTTTTTGCTACCGGAAAGTTTGATCGTGACATCCTGACTCATCCAATTTCCCTGGCCATATACCTGAGCTTAAGCTGGATATTTGTAACAAGCCTTACCAGTTCGATGCCGCTTGTTTCTTTCAAGTTTTTGTTGTCGCGAATCTGGTTTATCGTTGGTTTTTATTTCCTGACTTCGCTGCTTTTCAAGTCAGGGAAAAATATGGAGAAATACATCTGGCTCTATGTGATTCCGTTGCTGCTGGTTATTGGATACGCCACTTTCCGGCATCTTGGTTATGGACTGTGGGACAAGCAGGCAGCCCATTTTGTGGTCAATCCGTTTTATAACGACCATACAGCCTACGGAGCTGCAGTGGCCATGTATCTGCCCTTTTTGTTTGGATTTTCGTTTACAAAAATATATCCTTCAGGAATAAGAAATTTTGTGCGCATTGCCTTTTTGATTGTATTTATTGGTCTTATTCTTTCGTATGCACGTGCTGCGTGGGTCAGTATGGTGATCGCTTTGGGAGTCTGGATTATTATGCGGCTAAAGATCAGGTTTAAGCCAATTTTCCTTACAGTGATCATCTTTTTGGCTGTGGTGCTGGTATTTCAGAATCAAATATTGATGTATCTGGAACGTAACAATACCGAATCGTCGGCCAATCTGGGCGAACACATTTCGTCGATTTCAAATATATCGTCTGACGCATCAAACCTGGAGCGGATAAACCGCTGGAGTTGCGCGATCAGGATGTTCGAAGACCGTCCGTTTTTCGGTTGGGGACCCGGGACGTACATGTTCAGGTATGCACCCTATCAGTTAACAGCCGACCGTACGATTATCAGTACCAATTCCGGAGATGCCGGAAATGCGCACAGCGAATACCTGGGGCCGATGGCCGAATCGGGTTTTATGGGTTTGGTTACTTTTCTGATTCTGATCGGAGTGGTGGTTTACACCGCAATTCATGCATATTCAAGAACAAACGACAAACGGCTGAAGACGATTGTGATGAGCGCATTGCTTGGATTAATTACCTATTATATCCACGGAATCCTGAATAATTTTCTTGACTCCGACAAGCTTTCGGTACCATTCTGGGGTTTTACAGCCATGATTGTGGCCATCGACATCATAACCCGAAAACAAGCCGCCGAAGAAGTTTTTCCGGAAAATCAGGCATAAAAAAATAGCCCGCTTTTCAGCAGGCCATTCTTAAACAGGTAAACGAATTTCGTTTTATTTTTTAACGCGTTCAGCGTATGAACGGTCGCGGGTGTCAACTTTTAAAAGATCGCCCTCGTTGATGAACAGAGGAACCATGATCTCGGCTCCAGTTTCAACAGTTGCTGGTTTTAACGCGGTTGAACTGGCTGTATTTCCTTTTTCTCCCGGAATGGTTGCAGTCACTTCAAGTTCAACAAATGGAGGTAGTTCAACGGTCAGCGGAGTTTCAGATTCCACGTGGTAATTTACTTCCACGACCTGTCCGGCTTTCATCAGGTCCGCGTTTTCAATCATATCAACAGCAATGCTGATCTGTTCGAAAGTTTCAACATGCATAAAGTTAAAACCGGCTTCATCCTGATACAGATACTGATAAGGACGACGCTCTACCCGAACGATGTTAATTTTTGCTCCTGAAGTAAAGGTATTGTCGATAATTTTTCCAGTTTTCAGGATTCTTAGTTTTGTTCTGACGAAGGCAGGACCTTTGCCTGGTTTTACGTGCTGGAAAGATACTACCTGCACCAACTGATCGTTGTATTCGAAGGTTAGGCCGTTTTTAATATCTGTTGTCGTTGCCATAGAAAATTTTTAATGTAATTTCAAAATAGGGTGCAAAAGTAATAAATAATGCTGAATGAAAATAACTAAGGAGATTTTTTTAAGCAATTAACTGTCAATCTATTATTCGTCCACCATTTGATTGACTCCATTGATTTTGTAGGTTTCGAGTTCACACTTGAGCGAACCCAGCATTAAATCGAACTCTGCATAGATTGGAAGACGGTTTTCGTCTTTGGTGATGTATATTCGTAAATCGTCTGATCCTTTAAGTAATTTTCCTTTCGGAACCTGGGGCGAAACCACATAACATTCTTTCGTCCCGATTTTTGTTTCGATAGTTCGGATTCCGATGTATTTCAGTTGCATCAGGAATAATTCGTCTCCATGAAAGACAGGTATCTGGATGTGTTTTCCGGCCAGTAAATCTTCAAAATATTTGTTTTGCCTGATGTAAAAAAATACACTGACCAGATCGTTTACATTGTGCGGAACTTTCATCGCTCCTTTCTTTTGGCTGAACAATGAGTCATTGAATTGATCGTATGTTATTTCGTCGTAAAACCGGTATTTCTGTTCCCTGACGTTTCGAATCGATTTTACTGGCAGAAACGATTCCGGATCGACCCAGCTTTCATAGACATCATTCACCTCGTAGATTTTATCTACAATTCCAGTAGTTTTTCCTCTCATCCGGTAGTGGATGGATGGTTGCTTGTTTAGTTTTTCTTTAACGGCTATTAAGGTTGCTTTCCCGCCTTTGATAAATCCAAACCGAAGAATGTATTCCATTTCTTCGATAGGTTCGGCTTTCAGGCCTAAACTAAGAATCAGAAAAAAATTTACAAACAGAAAAATTCTCATCCCAAAAGGTTTTTTTTCGAAACAGTTGCCACAAAATCCTTAAGATAAAAAGGTTCGAAGTATGCAACGTCTTCAAACAGGTTTTTGTTGTAAGCCTTCCAGGCCAAATTACACATATATCGGGACGAAGCATGAATTTCAGGAATAAAAATGGCATTGGGCGAACTAATCACCCTGCTGCATTTTTCAGATCCGTTTCCAAAAAACACGATCTTTTTCGTGGCAAGTTCGTCAGCAAGAAACAATTCGTCGATAATTTCGGCGGTTATTGGTTTTAGAATTGCCCCATCTTTATCGAGAAGCATCGAATAAACTTCCATCCGCCGGGCATCAATCATCGGGCAGAACAGCACATCTTCATTTTCAGGAATAAAATATTGAGCACGGTTATGTGCAATATGATTGGCCATGGATTCGAGTGTACCCACCGCGATGAGTGGAATTTTTGAAGCGAAGCAAATTCCTTTTGCTGTTGATACACCGATTCTCAGTCCGGTATACGACCCCGGGCCTTTACTTACAGCAATGGCATTAAGTTCACTGGCCCCGATTTTGTTCCTTTCCAGTAGCTTTTCAGCAAAAACGGTAACCAGCCGGGCATGGTTCTGTCCTTCGTCAGATTCAATGCTGTCGATGAGCTGGTTGTCCTGAATTAATGCAACACTGCAAATTTCGGTTGAGGTTTCGATGATGAGAATTAAAGCCATGGAATGAAAAATTTGACGCAAAATTATTTATATCTGCAAAAATATGGTTGTTTTGTGAAAAAGAAATTTGTACCGGAGTATTTGATTCTTTTTTTTGAGGGCCTTCTTGTATAGGTTCGATCATTTATATTAATTTTAAAAAATTATCCGAACCAAAAATTAATGTATCCGACCGTAATTATTGACGATGATCCGCTTGCCAGGCGAGGTTTACGACGAATATTAGAGCATCATTTTCAGGAAATTAATGTTCTGGGTGAAGCTGATTCTGTCGCCTCTGGATTTCAGTTAATCCTGGAAACAGATCCTGAGTTGGTGTTTCTGGATATTGAAATGCCTGATGGTACCGGTTTTGCTTTGCTTGAAAAACTTCCGGATGTTAATTTTAAAGTTGTTTTTACGACTTCATACAGCGATTACGCCATCACCGCCTTTCGGTATTCTGCGTTCGATTATATAGTGAAACCCGTTTTGATTGAAAATGTTCGGGCCACGATTAAACGAATCAACGATATTCCTGTTCTTCACGATAAAAACAGGGTCGAAGTTTTAAGAAATAACATCAGTCAGGATAACCGGGACGATGTGACGATCGCACTCCCGGAAATCAATGGCTACACCATCGTAAAGGTAAAGGACATCCTTCGGTGCGAAAGTGAACGTAATTATTCAAGGGTTTTTTTCCTGAACGGTACTTCTGTTCTGGTCAGCCGAACACTGCTCGATTTTGATAATCTTTTAATTTCTCATGGATTTTTCCGCATTCACCGCTCTCATTTGGTCAGCCTGAAACATGTAAACCGCTACTTAAAAACAGATGGGGGACTGGTCGAATTGTCTGACAAAACTCAGTTGCCTGTTTCGCCAAAAAATAAAGATGAACTTTTAAACCGTTTGTTATATAACCGATTATAACAACTTACTTCTGATTCCTTTCAGAGATTTGATTCAATTCAATTCGTTACAAGTTTTAACTTTTATAATCACAAGATAATGCCTATTTTCGCTCAGAATATTTGGTATTCATCCATAATCAGATCTTCAAAAAATTGATTCCTTGATTAATTTGCCTTTAAATGAACTGTTTGATTGATGGTTTTGCCTGATCTGGCTAAACTGGATTCATTTGGCATTGATTCAGTTACCATTTGGAAATCTTAATCAATTCATTAGAACCGGAACAAGTGGATGGTACCAGGAAAGAGACTGGAATTTATGTATACAATAAACGAGTTGCAAAAACTCATTTCTGATAAAATAGATCGGGAGATTAGTCTGTTAGACGAAACAGAACCTAAAAATCTCTATCAGCCAGTAGGTTATGCCCTGAGTATGGGGGGCAAACGTTTGCGGCCGGTCATGGTGCTTCTGGCCTCTAATCTATTTAGCGATGATGTTGAAATTGCTTTTTCTGCTGCACTGGCCATCGAAGTATTTCATAATTTTACGTTGTTGCACGACGATATTATGGATCAGGCCGAGATGAGACGGAATTCCTTGTCGGTGTATAAAAAATACAGTGAAAATGTTGCCATTTTATCCGGTGATGCCATGTCGATTATGGCCTATAATTATTTGCTGAAGTATCCGCTACAAAATACGCTACCAATGATTGAGCTGTTTTCAAAAACAGCACTGGAAGTGTGCGAGGGGCAGCAGTTTGATATGGATTTTGAAAACCGGACAGATGTTTCGATCGAAGAATATATCCGGATGATCAGTCTGAAGACTGCGGTTTTACTGGCCTGCAGTTTGAAAATCGGTGCCCTGGCGGCCAATGCCCCAAAAGAATCAGCCGAATTATTGTATCAATTTGGGCTGAACCTGGGAATTGCCTTTCAACTTCAGGATGACATGCTGGATGTTTTTGCCGATCAGGATAAATTCGGAAAAAAAATCGGAGGAGACATTGTTGCGAACAAAAAAACATTTTTACTGTTAAAGGCACTTGAATTAGCTGATGATGCTGTAAAAGCGATTATTCAGGAATGGATCAGCAAAGTTGATTTTGATGAAAATGAAAAAATTTCAGTATTTACTGAAATTTATAACAGTTTAAAAATTAAAGATATAACAGAACGTTGTATCGGTGAATATTACAATTCGGCCTTGGAGATCTGGGGAAAAATTGATTTGGATAGAAGCAAAAAAGCGGAGTTGCTTCAGTTGGCCAATCTGATTTTAAACCGGGACCACTGATCTGAATAGTGACATTTTTTTTGTTTTTATTGAATTGAAAGAGTTTGATTCGTACATTTTTAATAAATTTCGGAAATACGCATAAAATTATAAATATGGCTCAGAATATTGGAAAAATAACCCAGGTAATCGGACCTGTTATCGACATTAGTTTTGATCTTGAGGGTAGCGAACTTCCTGCTATTTATGACGCTTTGGAAGTAGTACGTGAAGGTCAGGAAAATTTGGTTCTCGAATGTCAGCAGCATATTGGTGAAAATACCGTTCGCGCCATCGCGATGGATTCAACAGATGGTTTTCGCCGTGGAATGGAAGTTTTGGCAACCGGGAAACCAATCACCATGCCTAACGGGCAAATTGCCCTTGGTCGCTTGCTGAATGTAACCGGAAACCCGGTTGACGGCCTGGAAGCCTTGCCCAAAAACGGGCTCAGCATTCACAACGAACCACCGCTATACGAAGATTTAACTACCGAAACTGAAGTTTTATTTACAGGAATCAAAGTAATCGATTTGATCGAACCTTATGCAAAAGGTGGTAAAATTGGATTATTTGGTGGTGCCGGGGTTGGCAAAACCGTTCTGATTCAGGAATTAATTAACAATATCGCATTGGCGCACAGCGGGCTTTCGGTTTTTGCCGGAGTTGGTGAACGTACCCGTGAAGGAAACGATTTGCTCCGCGAAATGATTGAAGCCGATATTGTTGACTACGGTAAAGAATTCAAAAAATCGATGGAAGAAGGCAACTGGGATCTTTCGAAAGTGGACAGTGAATCTTTGAAAAAATCGAAGCTGGCCCTGGTATTCGGCCAGATGAATGAACCTCCGGGTGCCCGCGCCCGTGTAGCGCTTTCAGGATTAACTATTGCCGAAAGTTTGCGCGACGGTGACGGATCTTCAGGAAAAGGCCGCGATATTTTGTTTTTCGTTGATAATGTATTCCGTTTCACCCAGGCTGGTTCCGAAGTTTCGGCTTTGCTTGGACGTATGCCTTCGGCGGTAGGTTACCAGCCTACGCTGGCTACCGAAATGGGAATCATGCAGGAACGAATCACTTCCACAAAAAACGGTTCGATCACCTCGGTGCAGGCAGTTTATGTTCCTGCTGATGACTTGACCGATCCTGCTCCGGCAACTACGTTTGCCCACCTGGATGCAACAACAGTTTTGAGCCGTAAGATTTCAGAGCTTGGTATTTATCCGGCTGTTGACCCGCTTGATTCAACATCAAGAATTTTGACCCGTGATGTTGTTGGTGACGAACATTACGATTGTGCTCAGCGCGTGATCATGATTTTACAGCGTTACAAAGAGCTTCAGGATATTATTGCCATTTTGGGTATGGACGAATTGTCGGAAGAAGATAAATTGATTGTGCACCGTGCACGCCGTGTTCAGCGCTTCCTTTCGCAGCCATTCTTTGTAGCCGAGCAGTTTACCGGTTTAAAAGGACAATTGGTTTCGATTGAAGATACCATTAAAGGATTTAACATGATCATGGATGGCGAAGTTGACCAATATCCTGAAGCAGCATTTAACCTGGTGGGGAACATTGATCAGGCCATCGAAAAAGGAGAAAAATTACTGGCCGGCGCTTAATAATTTCAATCTTTCAGATCATATAAATAGCAATAAACTCAATACTGTATTCGCATGTTACTCGAAATTATTACACCCAATAAAAGTGTTTATTCCGGAAAAGTTACTTTGGTGAAACTTCCGGGTATTAAAGGATCTTTTGAAATCCTGAACCATCACTCTCCGATTATCTCCATTCTTGAAAAAGGACAGATTAAGGTCGTCGAAGAATCGGGTGAAACACTTTTTTTTGAGGTAAATGGCGGAATTGTTGAAAATAAAGACAACAAAATTATTGTTCTTGCCGAATCGGTATAGCAAACAGAAAAAATAATGTGATTATATTTAGACCCTGAAGTATAAGCTGCTTCAGGGTTTTTTATTTTGAAAACGAAATTTCTGATTATACGATTTAGTTCCATTGGCGACATAGTCCTCACTTCGCCGGTAGTCCGTTGCCTGAAAACTCAGTTTCCGGATGCTGAAATTCATTTCCTGACCAAAAAACGAAATGCAGACTTGTTGCAGGCTAATCCGTACATTGATAAAATTAAGGTATTCAGTGATTCACTTTCGGAAACCATCAGGGATTTGAAAACTGAAAATTACAGTTATGTCATTGATCTTCATTCAAATATCAGGAGTTTACGTGTAAAATTATGCCTGAAAGCAAAATCGTACAGCTTCAATAAACTTAATATCCGCAAATTTTTCCTGATCAAACTTAAGATCAACACCATGCCCGACAGGCATATTGTCGATCGGAATATGGATACTATTCAACCGTTCAAAATTGTTAATGACGGCAAAGGACTCGATCATTTTATATCCCATGAGGATGAAATAGACCTAAATGATTTGCCCGAAAAATTCCGGAGTGGTTATATTGCCTTGGTTTTGGCCGGAACCTATGTAACTAAAAGGATGCCTTCGTTTAAATATCGCAAACTCATTTCAGAATCCAGGTTTCCGTTTGTATTGCTGGGTGGAAAAAGTGAACGAATCGCGGCTGAAAATATCCTGAGTTGGAATACAGGAAATGTCATTGATTTTACCGGAAAATTACGAATTAATCAGTCTGCATCGCTGGTAAAAAATGCCCGATTGGTAATTGCCAACGACACCGGGCTGATGCACATTGCTGCGGCTTACCGAAAAAAAATACTCTCCGTTTGGGGAAACACATCTCCTGATTTTGGAATGTTTCCGTATTTGCCTGGCGAAGGTTCTGAAATTCTGGAAGTAAAAGGTTTGTCGTGCCGACCTTGTTCGAAACTTGGATACCACGAATGCCCAAAAAAACATTTCCGCTGTATGAGAGATATTCCCGAAGAAAAGCTTGTTGACTGGGTGAATAGGGAATTCTAAAGATTTATAGAATATCACTTCGACGAATTAATTATCCAGCCTAAATAGCAGGTAAATAATTAGATATAAAGGTTTTCAAAGAACATATCCGGATACGATCTTTGATTAGAAAGTCATCGGATGATGGTGTAATCACAAAGTTCAACGGGGCATTTAGATCTTCGAAGGCATTAAAATTTCCTTTACTTAACTGAGGTGAACTGGAATATTTAATCTCTGCGCAGCCAACTACAGTTAAACCTTTCGCAAAAACTAAATCGACTTCAGCTCCATGGTGTGTCCGATAGAAATACAGATCAATCTGAGGCTTTTTAATGGCAAAAAGTTGGTTGATCACAAACGCTTCCCAAGAGTTACCAATTATTGGATTTCCGGATAGATTATTAAAATCGCTTATTCCTGACAAGTGATGTAAAATGCCCGTATCAGTCAGGTAAACTTTAGGCGTTTTAACCAATCTTTTGCTCATGTTCCATGAGAATGGGTGCAGAC
>JBASYJ010000241.1:0-6339 GCA_049277435.1 Prolixibacteraceae bacterium | reverse complement strand
AATATATAAAACTGGTACAGAATAAGATAAACAGAAGGCCAAGAGAAAAGTTAAATTTTAAAACGCCGTCTGAAATCTTTTTTGCAGCTTTAAATTGATTTGTCGCATTTGTGACTTGAATCTACGTTGTGGGTAAGCTTACCACTTGATTTGGTCTGATGCAGCCAATTGTTATAGTGCTCGTTAAACTGGGTATAGCCATAGCCTTCCGGATGCGTATGAAGGTATTCCTTCCACAACACTTCGCGTGTGCCCCCAGGAAGAAGCAATTGCTGTTTAAAATACGAAAAACGGGAGGCCAGTTCTTCGTAACAGTCACTGTCAGAGGCTGACCGGCAAGGAAAAAGTTCTTTTAGTTCCAAATCACTCAATCGGAGTAAATCAGCATATCCGCTTCCTGTTGCTTTCAATTCTCGAACGTAGTAATTTACCGTATTACGGTGTATAGCCAAAATGGAGGAACAACTTCGGTTGCTCTCGCCTCTGATTTTTAATTGTATTAATTGTCGAACATCCATGATATCTATCTTTTTTGTGGCCATATCCCTGTTTTAAGGTTTCAGGGATAAGATAGAAATCATTCCTTTCAATAGCTCGTTGGCACAACTTGAACCGAAACGCCTGGCATAACTTCGACCGAAATGGGTGGCACAACTTCAACCGTTTTATCTACTTAGAATACAAGCCGGGTTTGGCTGCTTCGTTGATTGGGAATCTGGATTTTAAAGTGCAGCTCTCCGTCGGAAGTTTCTTGCGAAACTCCCGTCCTGCGTGTAGCTGCGGAACGTTGGCAACAAGTGTAAAAAGACAGACGAACAGACAGATACGATAGTAATAAATTGAAAATAAAAAGGATTTAGCTTTGACAGGACAGTGCAAATTTGATGGAAATTTATTTTGTTTTTTTCTTCCCCCTCGCAAGAAAAGAAGAAACCCCCACCCACATTGCACACATTGTCAAAGCCCCACGAGCCAACGCTGAAACCAAAGCTTTGTCAAAGAGTGCAATTTTGCTGACGCACTTTTAGAATTAAGTAATTATTTTTGCAACAAAAAAATAGTATGAAATTTCAGATTGTACAACCTTCCGGTTTCCTAAAAAATTACATAAAGAATTACTGCTTTATGGAATCGGATATCTATGATGCAGATGTTATGGAAAGGGTTATACCTACTGAAAATATTCAATTAATGTTTCATTATAAAAATCCTTTTGTTGTATTTCATTCGAACGATTCTGTCATTAAACAACCAAGGTCGATAATTAGTGGATTGAGTGATAATTATTCTGATGTTTCAACTGCCGGAGAAACAGGGGTTGTATTT
The DNA here is from genome assembly GCA_049277435.1 of Prolixibacteraceae bacterium. Lineage (GTDB taxonomy): Bacteria > Bacteroidota > Bacteroidia > Bacteroidales > Prolixibacteraceae > Aquipluma. The sequence continues at coordinate 5,013 of JBASYJ010000241.1, read as the reverse complement.
ATTAGTTTCCATCCGACCGGTGCTTGCCATTTTTTCAATTTTCCACTTTCAGAAATTGAAAACCAAAGTGTTGATTTAACCGATATATTTAACTCAGAAATCAGGCAAATTGAAGAATTGTTATATTTAAAAGACACTCTAAAAGAAAAAGTTACAGTTCTTGAAAATTTCCTAATCAGGCTTTATTCTCCAATTCCTTCACATGATGGCTTGTTAATTCAAAAAGGTGTTGAAATAGTTAAAAACTGCAAGGGACAAACAAACGCCAAATATTTGTCAGATTGCTTATATACTTCACCAAAAACATTAGAACGAAAGTTTGCAAAATATCTTGGTAAAACTACCAAACAGCTTATTAAACTAATACGTTTTCAGGAAGTGCTGCATGATTTTAGTTGCGTTAAACAACTTAGTTCGACTGAGCACGCATACAAAAATGGGTATTTTGACCAATCACACTTCATTCATGACTTCAAATCATACACGGGTTACACTCCCAAAGAGTTTTATACAAAATATCCCGATTTTAATATGGATGGAGAAAGCTGTTAGTTTTCAAAATTTTATTTTGTCTGTTTTTTACAATTTTACCCCTATGCCTTGAGCTTATTTTTGCTGAATAATTCTAAAGGAGTTTATTATGAAAGCAGAAATTCAGGTTCACGAACTTTTCAAAAAATACCCCAATGGCACAGAAGCCCTAAAAGGGATAAGCCTCGAAATACAGAAGGGGCAGTTTTTTACGCTACTCGGTCCAAACGGTGCCGGAAAATCGACGCTGGTAAAAATACTGACCACGTTGATTAACAAGGATTCAGGCGATTTTAGTATTTCGGGAATTAATCCTGAAATGAATCAATCAAAAATTCAGAAAATTATTGGTGTTGCATCACAGGACAATGAGATTGACCCGACAGAAAAAGTTGAAAATTTACTTATTTTTCAAGGCAGGTTATTTGGCATGAATAAAACAGAGGCAACTAAACGTGCAAATGAATTAATTCAATTATTTGAACTCGAAAAAGAGAGGAAAAAGAAAGCAAGTGCTTTATCAGGTGGAAATAAACGCAGGCTTCATTGTGCCTTGGCTCTTGTTCATCGTCCTCGTATTTTGTTTCTTGACGAACCAACGGTTGGCATGGACCCCGTTGCACGAGCTAACTTCTGGGAAGTAATTACACAACTGAATAGCAAAGAGACGGTAACAGTTTTTCTTACAACGCAATACCTCGATGAAGCAGATAAACATGCTACTGAAATGGCTCTCATTGTCGATGGTGTAATTCAGTATTCTGGAACCATCATTGATTTTAAGAAAATGGTAAATCCCAATAGCGGGTTATCTCTTGATGACAGTTATCTGCACTATATTAAATCAATATCGAATCAAGAACCTACAAAAAACTAAAATGGACAATACAATGAATACAGCAAATATATTACTGATTGAAAGAGGTATAATCAAGTTAATAAAAAATCCTTCAGCGCCAATAATGGGTTTCGGCATGAGTTTGTTTTTTTTGTTAGTATATAATGCCGGAATTGGTGGAATTGGTTCAATGGAAGCTTTTGGTACTGGTGGCTATTTGTCATTTGTTTTTCCAATAACAATTATTTCATTGGCAATGGGTTCTTCAGCAGGAGCAGGTCAAACTCTCAATGCCGATATGCAATCGGGTTATTTTAAAAGATTATATTTAAGTCCTGCCCCCAGATGGATTTTGGTGGTTGCACCTATGCTTGCCGATACAATTTCTTCAATGATTTTCACAATACTTTTAATTGTTATTGGGGCAATATTTGGGGTAAGTTTTCAATTTGGTCTTATGTCCATTCTCGGAATATTATTACTATCATTTTTATGGTCGCTAACTTTATGTGGCTTTTCCGCAGGAATTATGTTGCGTACCGGCCAGCATCAAAGTGCCGCAATAGTAACCAATGCAGTTTTTCCTTTGCTTTTTTTAAGCACAACATTTTTACCCAGAGAGTTAATAACTGCCAATTGGTTGCTGACTGTTTCATGGGGAAATCCGGTAACTTATATTCTTGAAGGAAACAGGTACTTGCTTGGTGGAACTTCATCTGCTGGCTTTTTCTACATTGGGGTACTAATATTCACTATAACTTCTGTTGTTTCAGTTACTTTTGCATTGTCAAGCGCAAATAAAATAAAGGTTTAAGTTTATGAGCAGAGACAAAATAATAATTAAGAACGCCCATACGAACAATCTCAAAAACATCGATATTGAGATTCCAAAACACAAATTAGTAGTATTTACAGGTGTTTCTGGTTCAGGGAAATCATCATTGCTTTTCGATACCATCTATACCGAAGCACAACGGCAATTGGTAGAGACATTTTCTACATTTGCCCGCACAAGAATGCCCAAATTGTCTCGTCCTGATGTAGACGACATTCTCAATTTATCGACCGCCATTGTTATTGACCAAAAACGAATGGGAAACAACCTGCGGAGCACAGTGGGAACAGCAACTGAAATTAACACCTACCTGCGACTGCTTTTTTCACGCATTGGCAAACCTTTTATTGGCCCTTCGTTTTATTTTTCATTTAACCATCCCGAGGGCATGTGCCCGCATTGCAATGGATTAGGAAAACAAATTAAAATTGACCTTGATTTGTTCCTTGACAAAGAGAAATCCATTCGTGAAGGTGCTATCTCGCACCCACATTATAAAGTTGGAGGTTTCCTTTGGAAAGAGTTAGTCAGTTTAGATGTTGTAGACTCAGAGAAACCGCTAAAAGAGTTTTCAGAAGACGAATTGAAATTGTTATTGTTTTCTGAACCTTTTCAGATAAAGAATGCAAAAGAAAAATTAACCTACAACCGAAACTTTGAAGGAATTGCCCGGAAACTTGAAAAAGCTGTCGCCACAAGGGCTGATGATGAAACAGCTGAAGAAGACAAGAATGCATATACGAAATATTTTAAGTATCAATCCTGCGAACAATGCGGCGGTACCAGATTAAATGAGCGGGCAGGAAATGTTAAACTAAACGGGCTTACCATTGCCGATGTGTGCCGTTTGGAACTGGTTGATGTTCTTCCATTTTTGCTGAATATAAATGACGAAATATCGAAGCCAATTTTGCGGAAAGCACAATTTTTGCTTCAACAGCTTATTGAAATTGGTGTGGGCTATTTGTCGCTTGAACGCCCGGTAAGCACACTTTCAGGAGGTGAATCGCAACGGGTAAAAATGAGTAAGCAATTGGACTGCAACCTGGTGGACATGCTTTACGTTCTCGATGAACCCTCTATCGGTTTGCATCCGCGAGATACGGAGAACCTGATGAATATTTTGTTTCGGTTAAAAGAAAAAGGGAATTCTGTTTTTGTGGTAGAACACGATCCTGATATTATCAGGGCTGCTGAATGGATAATAGATATTGGACCCAAGGCAGGTAAATATGGAGGAAATGTGGTATATAACGGTGAACCCGAAGGATTACAAAATACCGATAGCCTCACAAGTAAGTATCTTCTTAAAAAAGATAAACCGGCCTATAAGCGAAAGCATGGAACTTCATTTTTTGAAATTAAAAACGCTACCTCTAACAACCTGAAAAATGTGTCAGTGAAAATTCCAAAAGGAGTACTGACCTGCGTTACCGGAGTTGCCGGAAGTGGCAAAAGCAGCCTTATTCACGAGTGTTTTGCAAAACAACATCCCGATGCAATTGTGATAGACCAATCTCCCATTGGAAAATCATCAAGAGCAAATGCAGCGACATTTATTGGTGTTTTTGATTTAATACGAAAAGAATTTGCTTCTTCAACCAATTCTGAAGCCTCATTGTTCAGCTTCAATTCAAAAGGAGCATGCCCAAAATGTAACGGACAAGGAGTTTTAACTTTTGAACTTCATTTTTTGGATTCGGTAAAAACAATTTGTGACGAATGTGAAGGAAAACGATATCATTCCGAGGTGCTGGAACTAAAATTCAAGTGCAAAAATATTGCCGAAGTACTGGATATGACAGTTACTCAGGCCTCTGAATTTTTCGATTCTTCAAAAATAAAAAAACACTTAGTTCTTTTACAGGAAGTTGGTTTAGGGTATTTAAAATTAGGACAGTCACTTAGTACCTTGTCTGGCGGCGAATCGCAACGATTAAAAATTGCAACTGAATTGAAAAAAGAAGGCAATATTTACATTATGGATGAGCCAACAACAGGACTTCACATGTCGGATATTGATAATTTTTACAAAATCGTAAAAACATTGGTAAAAAACGACAATACCGTGATTATTATTGAGCACAATCTTGATATTATTAAATACGCTGACTGGATAATTGATATGGGGCCTGAAGGAGGAAAAAAGGGTGGCGAATTAATATTTCAGGGAATACCGGAAGATATTGTGAATTGTGAACAGTCTATAACAGGAAAATATTTAAAAATATGATTTTTGCAAGCACATTGTCAAAGGCATTTTGGACAACGCTAAAAAACAAAAAAAACAAAATAAATTTGTGCTTCGCAGATAGGTTCGTGCAGTTTGATAATGATTTGAAAAATAAAGCTAAATGATTGACAAACAGATAGAAAATAATGAACACCAGCATACAATCGAGTAGACGGCTCCGCCAGTAATTAGCTGACGGAGTGCGCCTCTCACACCACTGTAGTGCGGGTCTCGTATACAGCGGTTCATTAAGATGTGGGGCAACTTTCTTGTAATACGCTAGCATAGCCTGATAACCTCTTTTCCGTAGCCGTTCCAAGGTAATGGTAGTTAGCAGAATCGGGCTTTGGGCTGTTGCCCAGCCTCCCATTCGGGTTCTGCTCCACTGGTAAGCACGGTCAGGATCAACTCCCAATTGGATCAGGTTTTTCCTTTTCCGTTCGGGTTTCTTCCAATGATGCCATATACAGTACCTCAGACGGTTTCTGAGCCATCCGTCCAGAGCCTTCAGTTTGTCATAACTACTTGCCATTCGGAAGTAGTTGAGCCAACCCTGGGAGACTTCCCTGATTTTCT
>JBASYJ010000240.1:0-2372 GCA_049277435.1 Prolixibacteraceae bacterium | reverse complement strand
AATTGTTTCCTGATATTTTCTTGCTATTTTTAAGCACGCAAACAAGAAAACCAAACGCATGAAAAAGTTATTCTTTCTTCTGATTATTCTGTCCATCGCAACAGCAGCATTTCCACAGAAATACGTTAAAGTATGGAGCGACGAATTCAATACCAAAGGCCTTCCGGACAGTACCAAATGGGATTACGAAGTTGGGAAAAGTTACAACAATGAACTTCAGTATTATACCAATAAACGAAAGGAAAATGCCCGGATTGAAGATACAACGCTGATCATCGAATTAAGAAAAGAACAATGGGAGAGTCTGAATTATACCTCAGCGCGCCTTGTTTCCAGGTACAAAGGTGACTGGCTGTATGGTAAATTCGAAATCAGCGCCAAAGTTCCGGAAGGACTTGGGACCTGGCCTGCCATCTGGATGATGCCTACCGACGACGAATATGGCAGTTGGCCCCGAAGTGGCGAAATCGACATCATGGAATACGTTGGCATGAATCCCGACAAACTTTATTATACCACACATTTCGAAGGAACCAATGGCTCCGGGCATCAGAGTTCGGGTTATAATTCAGTAACCAGCGAGCCATACAAGCGGTTTATCAAATTTACCATGATCTGGACTCCAACTAAAATTGAATGGTTTGCCGATGGTGTGCGATACCATGTTTACAATAAATTATCGGATGATCCGAGAGTCTGGCCATTCAATAAATTGTTTCACATGATCCTGAATTTTGCTTACGGTGGTGATTGGGGCGGCCAGCAAGGTCTGGACGATACCAAATTGCCGAATAAATTTGAAATCGACTATGTGCGTGTTTACCAGTTACAGGAGTCCGAAAGTCCGTTCTCTTTAACGATCAATCAGGCTACCGGAGGAACAGTTGAGGTTTCGCCAAAACTTGATGTTTATCCGGAAGGAGCTCCGGTGACTCTGACGGCAATCCCGGCATACGGATACGAATTTGACAAATGGCTGCATGTTGGTTCGGCTAATCCGGTAACCATCGATATGGTCAACAACCTGTCGGTAATTCCGGTATTCAAAAAAAAAAATGAGATGATCCTGAACGGTGATTTCAGCGACGGAACTAAATCCTGGGCCGGCCTTTGGTTTTTCAGTCCGGCGACCACTGCAGCTACATCATCTGTAGTTAGTGGGGTTTACACTGCAAATGTTACTAAACCGGGTACTGAAAACTGGCACATTGTCGATCAGCAAATGCCGTTACTGATCGAGAAAGGATACTCGTATCAGGTTACCTTTGATGCCAAAGCCGACCGGGCTAATACCATGGATTTATTTCTTTCGAAGAATTACGGTGATTATGGCGCTTATTTTTCAACCGTTAAAAACATAACAACGACCTGGCAGAAATTTACCTGGACAATCAAAATGACAGCCAATACCGATGCGAATTGCCGGTTTGGTTTTGGTTTTGGCAAGTTTCAGGGTAAAGTTTACCTCGACAATGTGAGTTTCGAAAAAGTGGCCCTGACCAGTGCTCCAGGCCTTTCAGAATCCGGCAATCAGGATCTTCAAATCTACCCGAATCCTACTTCCGGAGAAGTACAGCTTGCTTTTGCCCATTCGCATGAAAAACCGGTTACCGTCCAATTGTTTAATTTGAAAGGGCAATTGGTTACCACCATCCTGACGAAACAAATCCTGAATGCAGGGCAGCAAATTCGTTTTAACCTGAATGACCGAAAAATCGGAAAAGGAATCTATCTGCTTAAAATTTCGACATCTGAAAAAAACATGAGTGGAAAACTGGTGGTAAACTAACCCGTTTTACCATTCGGAATTTACCTGCCTGAATAGCCGTGTTGCCGCCTTTGGTTGCACCCTGTTCCGGAAATATCAGCCTGATTTTCATTTAGGAATAGTGCCTGAATGCGCAAGAACAGGTGCAGGTTCGGATCACCGGCAGGCTGGCCTGTTTGTCTCATTTCAAATCTCTGAAACAAAAGTTGGTTTTGTAAAACAATTCAGGATAAGGTTTTTTTTTGGTGTTTTTTTTCGGTTCCTGAGTGGCTGGATTTTTCTACCTGTAAAAACTGCCCATTCCTGAATACCGGCTGATGGGGGATTTGTTCCCAAAGGTTAAAGTACCTCAAAAACGACCCGCACATTAAACCTTTTATTTCCAGAAACATCCAATGGTCAGTTAAAACAAAGTTCAGAAAACAGATTTTAAAAATTTAAAAGTTATGAAAACAAAGATTTTAATGTTAGCGGTTTTCCTAAGTATGTCGGCAGCAATAGTTGCTCAGTCATTAAATTCCGGAGAAAAACGACTAATTCATGAACCCGACCGTGTTTTATTGGATGAAAACAGAAGAGGGCCAATGGATCGGTTGAACCTGAC
>JBASYJ010000239.1:0-4932 GCA_049277435.1 Prolixibacteraceae bacterium | reverse complement strand
TAACAATTTAAAATTAAAAATCATGTACAAAATCTTATTTTTCATTGGCTTATGCCTGTCGATGTATGTGTGCCAGGCACAACAAACTGAAGCTGAAAAAGACATTCTCAAATTGATGGAAGTAAACGGCAGTGCGGCCAATTACGATTTGGTATTCGACCAAATGGTGTCGCAGTATAAAATGATGAAACCCAATGTTCCGCAGTTTACCTGGGAAATGGCCAAACACGATGTGTTCGACAAGGAGATTGTTGAATTGAACAAGAAGCTTATCCCTGTTTACCAAAAGAACTTTACACCGGTTGAAATCAAACAATTAATCGAATTTTACCAATCGCCGCTGGGCAAAAAGTTGGTTGACGGCACCACAAAGGTAGGCAAAGAATCGATGCAAATAGCCCAACCCTGGGGCATGTCGCTTGCAGGGAAAATACAAGGCTTCCTGTCCGAAAAAGGGATGTAACAAAAGTATCTGATTGACTGAGTAATCGTTAATCTTCAATTTCTAATCGTTGATCGCTAAGCAAAATAGCCACAGAGTTAAAAGAGTTTAAAAAGAGATAAACGAATTCCACCTCCGTTTCTCTGTTAACTCTGTGGTTTAATACCTGAAGGTAAATGGAAACCATCCTCTTTGAGCTTTTCCCGGCGCAAAGCCACCATTTGATGGCTTTTAAAATGGCTAAACTGTTGAAAGATGCCGGGTACCGTGTGATTTTTGGCTCAGTACCCGAAATGCAGGAGATTGTTCAACGGCATGGGTTTGATTTCCAATCTGTTAAGCCTTGGGTTGTTCAGCCTTTAGGACATAAGTTGCTGCTAAAAAAGAAGGGAGTACCGTTCCCTGACAAGAAGGAAAGACTGGAAGAAGTGCGAAAAAACCTTGACATTTTCAACCAGCAAATAATGCAAAGAAAACCAGATGTTGTGCTTCTTGACAGACATTCAATGGTTAGTAAGTCCATGTTCTACAAAAAGCTGGGGGTTAAGGTAATCTTAGTTTCGCCAATGCCTGATCCGGAACCTGCGCCTAATGTTCCGCCTTTCAGTTCTAGGTTTTTTCCGCGCGAAAACTGGTTGAGCAAAAAATATATTTCCAGTTTGTGGTTCTCCGAATACTTGAAACGAAGACTTAGGATTTTCAAATATCAAATGCTATATCCATCGCTGAATGATTTAACAATATACCGGCAGCTTGCTAGCGCAATGGGAAAGAATCCAAAGGATGTTAAGATACCTCATGATGGTAGCGGTTACTATACTGAAACGACCCCACGTATCATCCTCTCGGCAACCGATCTTGATTTTCCTCGGCCAGAGATTAAAGGAGTCTATAATATTGGTCCACTTATAGACCTTCCTGCCGATGAAAGCAAAAGCACCGATGCCCGGTATGAGGCTATGAAGTCAATTGTAACGAAGGGCAATTCTGCGGTGATCTATTGTTCGCTGGGCATGTTGGTCGATTTTTGTACCGATCAGAAAATCAAGCTATATCAGAAGATAAAAAAGGTAGCGATCCTTGCCCCAACAGATTTTTTCGTCCTCTGTACGGGAGATGACCTCGATAACTCGAACCTGCTGCCTTTACCTCCCAACCTGTTTGTTTTTAAAAGCCTGCCGCAAAAGGATTTACTAAAATACTGTACCATCATGATTAATCATGGTGGGCTGAATAGCATTACTGAATGTATTTTCAATGAAGTTCCGGTAATTGCTTACCCACCTTCGCACATGGCCGACCATTCGAGCAACTCTGCACGGGGTAGTTTATCATGGGTTGGGATTGCGCGGAAAAGTCGGTCGCGACAGTCCTAAAGCTATCCTGAAAAAGATCAATCGAATTAAAGGCGATATGGAAAGATACAAAAACAACATCCGACAGATGAAAGAAAAATTTGAAGCAAAGAACAATTCGACAGAAGTAGTAAACATTATTGAATCAATCATGAACAACCATGCGAACTAAACAGGAAATCAACCATATCCGGAAAACCTTTACCAAACAATACAGCCAGTACTATTGCGGGCTGGCGTGCCTGACTTCGGTTGTGAAATACCACGGAGGTGAAACAACCCAGGAGAAATTGCGCGATGCCAGTGGTACGACCTTGCAAGGCACAAGCTTGCTGGGCTTATACCAGTCGGCACAAAAAATGGGCTTCGAGGTAAACGGCTACGAAGCCGATCTGGAGAACCTGAAAAAGATGGAAATTCCGGTTATTCTTCATATTTTAAAGGATGGCAATTTGGAGCATTACATTGTTTGCTACGGATACGAAAACGGAAAATTTATTTTGGGTGACCCGGGATGGGGAATTATTGAATACCGCGAAGAAGAACTGGAAGCCGTTTGGAAGTCGAAAGCCTTACTAATGCTTAAACCCGGCAAAGATTTTATCCGGAAGAAAATTGATTCGAAAAACCAGTTGGCATGGATCAAAGGATTGATCAAAGACGATGTTCCTGTTCTGTTGGTAGCCGCTTTTATGGGGGCGGTGTTGGCAGTGCTTGGACTGGCAGTTGCCATTTATACGCAGAAACTGATCGACAAAATATTGCCGTCAGGAAATAAAGAACTTCTGTTTAAAAGCCTGACAATTTTTGTACTTATCCTGTTAGCCAAAGCCTTTTTGGGCTATGTGAGGGGAATATTTTTGGTCAGGCAAAGCAAGGATATGAATATCCGTATTGTATCATCCTTCTTTGGGAAACTGTTGCTCCTCCCCAAAAGTTTCTTCGACAGCACCTCAACAGGCGATATGATTGGCCGCCTGAACGATTCGCAGCGGATACAGCGGGTAGTTATCAGCCTAAGCAGTAATATTCTGATTGATATTCTAATCATTATCTCTTCACTGGTTTATATATTCATGTTATCTGTTTCAACCGGATTAATAAGCCTACTGTCCATCCCGGTTTTTGGGTTGTTGGCCTGGAAATACAACCTGCAAATCATTGACAAACAGCGCGAACTGATGCAGGCCTACGCCATGACCGAAAGCAAATATATAGATACCATTCATGGAATTGATGTAGTTAAATCGGGCAACAAAGAATCGCTGTTGGGCAAAGCTGTTCAATCTGTTTATAATTTTTTCCAGGGGAAAGTTTATGAATTGGGCATTCTGGGAAACCAAATCAACCTGCTAGCTCAGATTGGTAGCGTTTTGCTTATTTCAGGAGTAATTGCCTGGACTTCATTTCTGGTTTTGGGCAAAGGGCTATTGTTGGGCGAAATGATGGCCATAGTTTCCATTGTTGGCAGCCTTGTTACCTCAGTCATCAATACAGCGATGGCAAACATCCAATTTCAGGAAGCCAAAGTGGCTTTTGAACGCATGTACGAATTTTCGGCTGCTAAAGCGGAATATGACCCCCTAGTCCCAAGCACTATGCTCCGAGCCCCAAGCATTGACGAGCTCCAAATCAGGAATTTGAATTTCAGGTTCGCAGGGAAAAGCCTTTTACTGAAAGGAATAAACATGAAGTTCGAAAAAGGACAGATGGCGACTATTTTCGGGGAAATCGGTTGTGGTAAAAGTACACTGATTTCAGTCCTACAACGGTTTTATCCGTTCGAATCGGGCGAAATTATCGTCAACGGCGCCGACTGGTCAGGCTTGACTGTTCCGGCTTGGCGGGCTCAGATCGGAGTAGTCACCCAACATGTAAAATTGTTTAACGGAACCATTTTAGAAAACATCTGTATGCAGGAAAATCCAAACATTCAGGAAATAATTGGTTTTTGTCAGGAAACAGGCCTGGAAACCTTTATCAATGAATTTCAACAGGGATATGCCACTATTATTGGTGAAGATAGCGTTAACCTTTCAGGAGGACAACGGCAATTAATCGCGCTTGCCCGCGCCCTCTATCAAAAACCACAGGTTTTGTTGCTCGACGAAGCGACCGCCGCTATGGATCGCCGAACAGAACAGTTTGTAATCAAATTATTGCAAAGGCTTAAAAAGGAAATGATCATTATTTTTGTGACCCATCGGGTTCAATTAGCCCGGCAGACTGATTATATCTATGTCATAGAAAACAAGCAGATTTCAGCATCTGGAAAACATGAAGAAGTCATTCAAAACAATCAATTGTACCAGGAGGCTTTTGATGAAATAGTCCTGATTTGATGTTCCGTATTTTTAATAAGAATAATATTCATAACGATGTTCCTTAAATCATTTCGACTAAAACATTCCATCAAAAAAATAGTGAGAAGAAACCCTAACCAGCTTTCAATTCGAAAATTACCCTGCCAGCCGCAGTGAAACTGATGAACGAACAATGGAAAAAAGCCTGATCAGCCAGTCGTAAGTTGGCAGTCGTCAGTCTTCAGTCTTCAGTTTGATTTCAGTCAAACGAAACTTAATTCATGAAAGATATTTACAGGTAATTTGATCTTGAGAGAATCAAATACAGGCCCGGATTCGAAAGAGTCCGGGTTTTCTGTTTGAAGCAATTTCCCAGAAAAGATTCGTCTTGAACAAGTTGTCTCGAAATTTAGTAACATTGTCATCCTGAACTTGTTTCAGGATCCCATCGCAGGTATTGCCAGATTCCGGTCCCACGCAGGTTCAGGGATTCCAGCATCCACATAAGTGAATCTTAAAAAATATCCTCCCAGCACATTTAACTTAATCCCAGAAACGCACAAAAGGTAACCCTGAACTTTTGTGTTGTATAATACATTTTGTTCATCAACAACACAATCACTTCTTATTCTGATATATACATTCCATAAAAAATGGGGGGGGGGTGGCAAAATATATTTTACTATTCATAATAAAATACATATATTAGTTCTACTTTAACAGATTTAAAAAAAAGTATTTAAATCGTTGATTTTCTTTAATTTATATTTGTTTTAGCTGTTGATTATTAGTATTTTAGGAGTGTAATAAAAGAACAGGTTTATCGTTCAGG
>JBASYJ010000238.1:0-6029 GCA_049277435.1 Prolixibacteraceae bacterium | reverse complement strand
TTCTGAATTTTTTCTCTTTTGCTTTGTCCTTCGGAAGGTTGCGTTTTTCCTTTTTGTTGTCGCGGCCCGGGACGAATTTTTTCTCGTGGAATGCGCCTTTAAATGAAGGGTCAGCTGCCCTTTTCTGCCGGTCGATTTCACGAAGCTGGTCCTGACTTTCTTCCTTTTTGGTTGCAACCAGATCCAAATCTGCCGGAAGTTCGAGTCTGGGAATTTCCATCCGTATCAATTGCTCGATTTGTTTCAGTTTAAGTTCTTCAGCAGGATTTACCAGTGAGATTGCTGTTCCAACATTGTTGGCACGGGCAGTACGGCCGATGCGATGAACGTAATCTTCCTGTTTATTGGGCAAATCGAAATTAATCACATGACTAACCATATCCACATCAATTCCGCGCGACGAAATGTCAGTGGTGATCAGCACCCGGATGATTCCGCTTTTGAAAGCATTGATGGCATTTAACCGGGTACTTTGACCTTTGTTCGAATGTAAAATGCGCTTTTCTCCTTCGGAGCGCCGTTTGATGATTTTATAAACCATCTCAGCATTCTCCTTGGTACCAACAAAAACAATTACCCTGGAATAAGTTTCTTCATCGCGCAGCAGGTAGTTGATCAGGTTTAATTTGGTCTGAAAATTCGGAACCCGGTAATAGACCTGGTCGATCAGTTCGGCCGGAGTTGCCGAAGGTGCCACTTCAACACGTTCAGGAAAATCAAGAAACTCGTGGCTCATTTCTTCTACTTTTTCATTGAAAGTTGCCGAGAAAAGCAGGTTTTGTCGCTTGACCGGAAGTATCTCAAGAAAGTTGCGAATCTGTGGCATAAAACCCATGTCGAGCATCCGGTCAGCTTCGTCGATCACCAATGTTTTAATTTTTTTCAGTACAACTGCTTCAGCGCGGTATAAATCCCACAAACGACCTGGTGTGGCAACTAAAATATCCACTCCGGGTTTGATCAGTTCGGCATGTTTGGTCCAGCCAACGCCACCATAAACAGTTGCCCGGCGGAGGTTGGTAAATTTGGAAAGGTCTTCCAGATCTTCACCGACCTGGATTGCCAGTTCTCTTGTTGGAACAAGGATAACTGCCCGGGGATCATTGCCCTCGGCTTTCACCAGTTTCATGATTAGTGGAATGAGGTAAGCAGCCGTTTTGCCGGTTCCGGTTTGGGCTATTCCCAGCACGTCCACTCCGGAACGTACCATGGGGATTGCTTTTTCCTGAATAGGAGTAGCTTCGGTAAATCCCAGTTCTTCAATCGCTTTTAAGATCGATTTGCTTATTTTTAAATCTTCGAATGTTGACATGCCGCAAAGATAGCTGCTATTTTTCGATTTCCTAAGGGGCGAAAATTCAGATGTGTTCAATATTAAAGTGTAGTGTCAGGATAAATTATTTAACCCGGTACATTTTCCCCGGAAGACTGATCACCAATCCTTTAAATTCCAATTCAAGCAACAAGGCCGAAACTTTACTCATCGAAATTTTTGTCTCCATGGTAATTTCATCGACAAACCGGTCGCCTCCTTTTAGCAAATCAATTAATTTTTGTTCTTCAGGAGTAAGTTCTGCAAACAGCGATGTCTGAATAAATTTTGGGGTACTGGCTTTTACGTCCCAGTTCATTGCTTTTTCGATGTCAGCCTGGTTCTCAACCAGTATCGCCTCATTCAGTTTGATGATTTTATTACAACCTTTCGAAAATGGATCGGTGCTTCGGCCGGGAAAAGCAAAAACATCGCGGTTGTATGAGTTGGCAATGTCGGCAGTCACCAAAGCGCCGCCTTTTTCTGCGCTTTCAACAATAATTGTAGCATCTGCCAGACCGGCAATAATGCGGTTACGACGTAAAAAATTCTGCCTGTCGATGTTCGATTGGCTGACAAAATCGGTGATTAAACCGCCATTCTCCAACATTTTTGTGGCAAACTGAGCATGAATGGCCGGATAAATTTTGTCCAAACCATGAGCAAAAACACCAACAGTTGGAACATTGTACTTCAGGCAGGCTTTGTGCGCATGAATGTCAATTCCGTAGGCCAGCCCTGAAACAACAATTAATGGATACGACTTTTCAGAAAAACTACGGATTAATTCGTCACAGATTTCTTTGCCATAATTGGTCGCATTGCGCGTGCCTACCACAGAAATAATTCGTTTTTCGTTCAGATTGGCATTTCCTTTATAAAAAAGAATGATTGGCGCATCACTGCAGTTTTTTAGTCGGGAAGGGTAGCTCTCGTCGAGATAGAAAAAGGTCTGTATTTTATTTTTCTGGATAAAATCCACTTCGCGTTTGGCCCGTTCCAAAACATTTTGCCTCACCACCCGCTGCGCATTCACTTCGCCAATTCCCGGTATTTTCATCAGGTTCTTCTCTTTTTCCTGAAATACACCTTCGACACTTCCCACATAGGCAATCAGATTGCGTGCCGTTATGGCACCAATTCCGGGGATAAGTGAGATGGCAATTTTGTAGGCAAGATTTTCAGGAATTTTCATTTTGTAGAAATAAAGATTAACAATTGACACAAAGCACAAGGGCACAAAGTGACACAAGTATTAAAAATACAAAATCCTGAAATGAAAGTAAATACCTTAATTGTTATTTTTCATAATTTCGAGGAGAGCCTGGCGGATTTGTTCGATTTCTTCTTTTTTCAATGCAGCCAGGCTGATTGTCGGGTATTCGGCAATTCCACGTTTAGCCCTGATGGCAATATCCAGATCAGAAAAACCCATCGATTTTTCGATCCTGAAATTAACCAGTAGCTGGTGGTTGAACTCAATGGAATCGAATTCCTTTTTCATGAGCGTAATGATGGGGTAATAACGGATTAAAACCTTGCCATTGTTAGTGTTTATGTAGAAGTAGCAAAGATTAGCAAACTGCGAAATCCCCACATAAACTGCGAAAACTCCGGCAGTAATCAGCACCAGGGTGTCTTTCTTCATCCAAAGAAATGCCAGACCAATCAGCACAATAATAATTCCGATTAGGTTAAATGTTTGCTTGATCTTTTTGCTTCTTTTTTGGTTCGAAAATTCCATAGTTTCTGATAAAATTGTAAAAATTGCGGGCTTAAAGCTGACAAATTATAACCTTTGACAAAATAGCTTAACTTTGCCGAAGCAAAATTTTTAATCCATGACTGATTCAAAAGTACACTCAAATATCGTCTTTTCACAGAACATTGAAGACGAATTAAGGAATATTGTTAAAAAGTATCCTTCCGGAAAGGTGTTTTTACTTACAGACCGAACTGCTTCCGGATATTGTCTTCCAGTGATTCAATCCGTGATCGACGAATTTTTTATTAAAAGTGTTGAGATTCCTTCCGGAGAGGAAAACAAAAATATTCAATCGGTTGGTTTGGTTTGGGATTTTATGAGCAACAACGGTGCCGACCGTAAATCGCTGCTCATCAACATCGGCGGCGGAATGTTAACTGATCTGGGAGGTTTTGCTGCTTCGACGTTCAAGCGGGGAATGGATTTTGTAAATATTCCGACCACTCTTCTGGCACAGGTTGATGCTTCGATCGGTGGAAAAACAGGTTTCAATTTTAATGGCCTGAAAAATGAAATCGGTGTTTTCATGGAACCGAATTCAGTGATTATCAATACCAATTTCCTGAAAACAATTGATCAGGAAAATTTTCTGTCAGGATATGCAGAAATGCTTAAACATGGCCTGATAAAAAGTCCGGAACATTGGGCTGAATTATTGACTTTCGATTTCGGGAATATTGATTATAACTCGCTTCAGGAAATAATTGCCCACTCTGTTGCGGTGAAAGAATGGCATGTTTTAAACGATCTGACCGAGCAGAATATCCGGAAAGCCCTGAATTTTGGCCATACCATTGGTCATGCCTTCGAAAGTTATGCCATGAAGACCGGACGGCCGATTCTGCATGGCTATGCGGTGGTTTACGGAATGATCGCTGAACTCTATCTTTCAGTAAAACAATGCGGTCTGGATTTGGGCTTGCTCGATAGTATTTCAGCCTGGATGCTCGATAAATATGGCAAATTCGAAATTCAGGAAAGTGATTTCGAAGCGCTTTACCAACTGATGACGCACGATAAAAAGAATGAAGGCAAACGCATTAATTTTACTTTAATTCCTGAAATCGGAAAAGTGGAAATCAATGTGGATTGTTCGAAAGAACTAATCGTTGAAGCACTTAACTACTACAAAAATCTTTAAAAATCTAAACACGAAGACACTAAGGCACTAAGTTTATATTTTTTCTTCGTGAATTTGTGGCTTTGTGTTTAAAATTATATCAGATGAAATACCTCGTTTCCAAATCCGATAAATCACTGAAAGGAAGCATTGTTCTTCCATCATCAAAAAGTATTGCCAATCGGGCACTCATTATTCATGCGCTGAGTTACAGTCCTTATCCGGTTGAAAATTTGTCGGACAGTGATGATGTTCGGGTGATGAGCCAGGTTTTTAACTCGAACAGCAATGTGTTTGATATTGGCCATGCCGGAACTGCCATGCGGTTCCTGACCGCTTTTCTGTCGCAGATTGTGGGCGAATGGACGATGACCGGTTCAGATCGGATGAAACAGCGTCCGATCGGAATTCTGGTTGACGCGCTGAATAAGCTTGGGGCAAAAATTGAATACCTCGAAAACGATGGTTTTCCTCCTTTGAAAATTTACGGATCGCACCTGAAAGGTTGTGTACTGGAATTGGATGGCAGTGTGAGCAGTCAGTATATTTCGGCTTTGCTGATGATCGCGCCAACGATTGAAGACGGTTTGACCTTGCGCCTGAAAAATATAATCATGTCGCGTCCGTATATCGAAATGACTTTAAAACTCATGGAGCAATTCGGTGTAAGTCATGTCTGGAAAGGAAACGAAATTCGCATTGCAGAACAAAAATATAAAGCCAGGCCGTTTTCGGTTGAGGCCGACTGGTCGGGCGCTTCCTACTGGTACCAGATGGCTGTGTTAGCCGAAGAGGTGGATCTGGAACTGATTGGATTAACTTCTGAAAGTTTACAGGGAGACTCAAAGATTGCCAAATGGTTTGAACAATTGGGGATTCAGACTCTTACAACTGAAAAAGGTTCACGGCTGGTGAAAAATGGAAATTCACTCCCCAAATTTTTAAATCTCAATTTTATTGAAAATCCGGATGTGGCGCAGACTTTCGCGGTTTTGTGTGTGATGAAACAAATCCCGTTTCATCTCACCGGACTGGAAACTTTAAAGATCAAGGAAACTAACCGGATTGCAGCACTTCAGGACGAACTGGCTAAATTTGGTGCAAAAATTACCGAGCCGGCACACGGGGAATTGAAATGGGACGGAACTTTTCCGCTTGAAAAACAGGCAATTCCTGAAATTGAAACGTACCACGATCACCGCATGGCGATGGCATTTGCCCCAGCTTGTCAATCTTCAGGCCCGGTTGCCATTCTCGATCCGATGGTGGTTACCAAATCGTACCCGGCTTATTGGGAAGATCTGAAGAGGGTCGGGTTTGAAATTGAAACTGTTGCCTGATTCCGTTGCCTGAAGGCAACGGTAAGGAACAAATATATATGATCATTTTGTCCAATATCCTTTGCCGTTCGGCTTTATCCAACGGACAGAAATGTATTTGCAAAGAACAAATAGAAATGATCAATCTTGCTGATATCCTTTGTCGTCTGCTTGAGAAACTGGTGCCTAAAACTATTGCCTGAAGTCATATACAAAGAATAAATAGATATGATCAATCTTGCTGATATCCTTTGCCGTCTGCTTTAGCAGACGGACAAAAATTTATCTTTTCTTCAGGAAAAACTCCTTCATCAAAATAGCACATTCATTTTCCAGTACTCCTGAAATGATTTCGGTTTTGGGATGAAATGCCTTAGGTGCAAACTTCGAAAATCCACGCTTCTCGTCGGAAGCCCCAAAAACAACTTTGCCAATCTGAGACCAGCCCAAAGCCCCGGCACACATCACGCACGGTTCGACCGTCACATACAAAATACAATCATTCAGGTATTT
>JBASYJ010000237.1:0-68422 GCA_049277435.1 Prolixibacteraceae bacterium | reverse complement strand
CATGAATCGATAAAATTGTTGATTGTGTTTTTGCTGATGACATCTTCCCTAAGCTTTTCCCACCTGTATTTCAGCATGGTTTCAAAATAGGGGTCCTGCCTGAAGCGGTCCCACCAAAACGGAATTTCATACCAGTCGCCGGCGCCAATACCATCCGAAGCCCAGCCCTTTTCATTACCGGCACTGAAAAAGTTCGCATTGCCAAAACAAATATTAAAATCCCAGAAAGGTGTCATGGTTAATTTACCTCCCTTGCTGTCCTTATCTTTGTGAAAATATACGCTAACCCTGTATCCGTCCAGATTGCGGCTCAATTCGGTAATAATAAAATAATCAATAAACGATTCCACATCGATATAGGCCCTGTATCCTGAATCAGGATTTTTAAAATTATCTCCGTGTAAAGCATACTCAAATTCAATAATATATGACCTAATGTAATATCGTTGTGCAGGAGTAAGCTCCAAATAACCCGGATCAATGTACGAAAAGGGAACATCCACACTTCCTGTTCTTCCCATAAAAGGGGAGTTCCAACTTCCTTCCTGATCTCTGTCGATGCTGATGATGTAACCGCCGGTTAATTCATCGCCCAGATTATCTTCCGGTTTTAATTTGGCAATATCAACACGGTTTTTGTCAATCTTAATTTTCTCGGTAAACAAATAAATACCCCGGTATTCACCGTTAATTTCCATTTCAACAAACCGGGTACGCGGATGCCAACCCTTTCCCATGGAATTACCTATGCTGTATGCCAGCGCATTTCTCATCAGCGATTTGTCAGTATATGGCCCATGAAGAACCCAATCGTTTTCCTCTGGCAAACCCAGTAAAGACACGTTGTTATTCGAACCATCACTTAGTCTTGTTTCTACATTGTAACTTTTTTTAGGAAACATTTGCGAGGTATTGCCCCGTATTTCAATGCCGATGTATCCATCGTATTCATAGACCGTATCTTCAAACCTGTTTATACCATTTGGATTATTGACCACCTGCATTTTAGCCATAATTTTTGGCTGGTCAACAATGGTTTTCCCTGCTGTATTAATCTTTATTTTGGGCAAATCGGAGGCAATTTTAGAAACAGGTTCCTTAAACCAGTCAGGTATTTGATTGAATAAGATTTCATTTCCTTCAATTTCTGCATTCAGAAAAATCCTGACCGATAAATCAGATGAACTTACACTGGTATTTAAAACATGCACGGCAAGAATGTTAGTGCCCAGCTTTAAAAGTCCGGGATATACCATAAAACGATCTGGCTGCCCACCCTGATACAATTGTGCCTCATGATCGACGGTAAAATCCACATTAATTCCGGGTATTCCCGCGGGCAGGTTTGCCGACCTTCCGATTTCAACACCATTTAAATAAGCGACAAAAGCATCATCGTAATCAATGTCCAGAATCAGGTTCTGAACTTTCGCGGATGTGGGTAATGTAAATACTTTGCGGAGAAACATTGATTTTGTAGCAGAAACAATCGTATTATCGTCATTGTCTCCATAACCAAATCCGCCTTTCCCGGTTGCCCAGTCAGTATCGTTATAATTCAGCGCTTTCCAGTCTTCGGTGGGTTCTGTTGTTGGTAATTTGTATTTAAATTCATCGGATTCGGTAACTATGCTTTCCCAGTGCGTTTGACTTTTCAGTTGCGAAAAACAGATAATCAGGATAAATATCAATTGGATTTTCAACATGCTTTTTAAATTATCATATTTTGTTTTGTAATTCGATATTAAAATACAAATTGTATCAGATGTATGCTACAATCAGGGACTGGTTTTATCTTACTTTTTAACGACCTTTTTGATCACGATTAAATTGTCAGTTTGTATCCTGAAAAAATAAATTCCATTTTCGAAGTCGCCAATCCTCATTTCATTTTTACCTGGATCAAGGTCGAGTTCCTTTAGTATTTGTCCTGTCTGGCTGTAAATTTTAAGAATTCCCTGCCCCGGACTTTCAATGAATAGTTCATTACTTGCGGGATTCGGGTAGATATTAACCTGAGCTGCATCTTTTACATCCCGAAGAGCAGTCGGTATTCCTGACTGGGTCACTGTAATCAGTGTAGCTTTCCCGCCGTTTGACGTGACATACACCCGGTTTTTTCTGTCGACTGCATTTGGATTTTCAGCAAATGAAATTTTCAGTGAGTCATTGCCGGCTCCTGAAGATTCAACGGATAACCAATTGTCATACAACACAGACGTACTCCACAGACCATTGCTTTCCACGGTAATGCTTTTATCGCTTCCGGCAGTATGTGGGATGGAAAGTTTGGTTTCAGAAACCAGAAGTGTTTCATCAAAAGGAATCATGTTCCATCGTAAAAAATCAAAAAATGAGATTGTCCGCAGCGAGATTTTTGAATCATTGTTTGTTTGTAACGGAAGTCCCCAGCCAACATTTTTTGTGGAAGGATAAATGATGGTTTTACCATTGGGTGAGGTTACTGTCCTGAAACGTTGATTCACCGCACCGGTATATTCCGATGTCATCGACAAAGTGAGTGAATTGTTTGCTCCTCCGGCTTCGACATACATTTCAGGATTTGCATAATTTTGAATTGCATATTCACCACTTCCAAGTGATTTAAATACCCATTTCTGGGTTTGAAAGGTACTGTCGGCAACATACTGAAACAAGGATGCCCCGTTTACCAATGTTTGCGACGAAACATCCGCCACCTTTTTGCTAAACACATTTGCGATCGTATAAACACCTTCATTCACAAAATCAAAAGAAACCGAAGGCCAGCCATCTGCCTCCCAAACCAGTTTTGCCAACCCAAGTGTTGGGCCCCCCTGATTGTTTACTGCCGGATTGGGATAATATCCGCTGGGATCGTAATAATGAAACGTTACATAATCGGTTCCATTTTCGGTGTACATGCCAAAATGCCCGGGACCGAAATAACGATCGTCAGTTCCACGCGAATTATCATGTTTTAGCACTGTAGTTCCTCCACTGGGCTGACCTTTAATCCGCAGCGCTTTTCCTGTCTTATCAAGAAATGGCCCTCTCGGATTTGCCGATCTTCCCATCACCAGGTAATAGGTACTTGCAATACCGGCACAGCATCCTCCTTTGTTGTAAAACAGGTAATAATAACCATCGCGGTAAATCATTGAAGAACCTTCTCCTTCGCCATAATTATTACTTTGGGGGCCAGTCCATGAATCTGCGATACTGGTACCGGGAAGATTGCCTGCATAAGTTTTGGGTTTTCCGGAAATTGAATCGATTTCAGTAACCACAATGCCCTGTTCGTTAAATGACCCGTAAACCATCCAGATTTTGCCATCGGGCCCTCTCATCAGTGATGGATCGATTGCATTTAGCGCCAATCCCGGCTGATACGACCATATTCCTATAAAACCAACATCGGTCCATTTGTATTCCGAATCGTTTGG
This sequence comes from Prolixibacteraceae bacterium, assembly GCA_049277435.1. Taxonomy (GTDB): domain Bacteria; phylum Bacteroidota; class Bacteroidia; order Bacteroidales; family Prolixibacteraceae; genus Aquipluma. Next base: position 64,997 of record JBASYJ010000237.1, on the reverse strand, counting down.
ATTGAGTGTTTTATTAGTCACGCACCCAATTGTTGAGGTCATGGTGCCCCATTCGGAACAGGAATAGTACAGGTAGTATTTATTATTCATATAAATAACGTCGGGAGCCCAGAAATGTCCGGCAAATGCACCAACATAATTTTTGATCCAGGCCGGATAAACGGTTTTTGTAAAAGGTGTCGGACCTGCCTGCCAGGTAACCAGATCTTTTGAATAAATACTGTAGATTCCGTCACCGGTTGCGAAAATCCAGTAAGTATCATCGCATTTAACAATTCTTGAAGGATCATGAATTCCTGCCGGCCATGTTTGCCCGCTAACTTCGAATGTAGTCAGGAGGAAAAAAGAGAATAAAACAAAAAGTATGTATTTATTTTTTAAGATCATGATGCTTAAGTTGTTTGAATAGCCTGATATCTCAACGCGGCTGATCTGCAATAGTTTCCTCTCATTTAAAAATGCGAATAAGAAACCCAAACGATCTTCATGAAAATGGATGATTTAAAACGAAATAAAGGGCCATCCTTCGATTGACGGACAGCCCTTTAAATTGTTCCTGCATTAAACTATAAGATAATGAAACTATTCTGTCTTAAATACTTTGAATGTCTTCGTTGAATTGTCACTTTGAACTTTCAAAATATACATACCCTTATCCTGAACAGTTACATTTTCACGACTGCTATCGATGGCTTTTTGTAAAACCAGTTTTCCAAGCAGGTTATAAACTGTAATCATACCCTGGCTTCCGTTTGTTTCAACATTAAAGCCTCCGGTAGAATAAGTCGGATAAACCTTGATCGAAGATTCTTCCCATTCAGGAGCTACAGCTGTTGTGAAATCATTAGCTCTTTGCGCGATAGTTGCTGCATCCATTTCACCCTGGTAGATATTCAGTTCTTCAACAGAACCCTTCCACAATGGGTCTCCCGGATAAACATCTTTACCAATTAAAGCGACGGTTTTACCAACATTGGCCAACGCGTTGTCACCTGTCAGTGGTGAAGTACCAATCAACACACCATCAATATATAATTTGATTTCTGAACCGGTTATAACAGTTACCCAATGATGAGTTTTTGTATCTGCGATCTCGGCTCCCATTACCCCATTTTCTGAGGCCCATGGATCAGTGGTGTTCAAACAGGAAATAGATGTACGGCTATTGTCATTATCCTGCCTGGTTGGCTGCAAAATAATATAATTGATTCCCATCCAGTCAACTGAAGGATTAACATCGCCAAATGAAGCAAACGCTGTAAATCCCCCTGTTACACCTTCTGCCTGTTTAATTACACCTTCAAAGGTGATAACACTGTATGAAGGGATATTGATTTCAGCAGCCGGCAGGGTCACAAAGCCGTTTCCGGTAAGGTTCAGAGCTCCGTCAGCAACCGCTGCATCTCCTTCCAAAGTACCATGTGCAGATCCAACCACATCTTTTGCAGTTCCATCTTCAAAAGTATAAGAATGCATCAATGTCAACTGTGCCAGATGCTTTTCGGCACGTTCAGCAATAGTTGCTGCATCCATTTCGCCTTCCCAGATGTTGAATTCATCAATTGTTCCCAACCAGGTTGGATCGCCTGTATAACCACCTTTGCATAACCATGCATTCGCTACACTGATGTTGGCAATTTTGTTATTACCTGTTACTTCAGTTTCTCCGATTAAAGCACCATCAATGTACCATTTGATTGAAGATGAAGTAAGAACACTGACAACATGGTGTTTTTCTCCCACACTTACAGGATCACCTGTAACACCTTGTTCTGCTTCCCATGGCGCTTTAATATTACCGCAGGAAATTGCTGTCCGGCTTTCTGACCAGCGATCCGGGGTAAGGAAGTAACCGTTGCCGCCAAGATTATTCTCGCTTCCACCAAAATAAGCCAACATTGTAGCAGGTGTGTTATCTACATCTGAGTATATGAAACCTTCCAAAGTAATTGCTGAATAAGTATTAATTGCAATATCTGCAGCAGGTAATTCAATAAAATCACCATTGGCAGCAGCAGTGTATGCGCCATTTGCAATAGTTCCGGCACCAACCAGTGTTCCATTGGCATTACCGATTACGTCAGTTGCTGTACCATCTTCAAAAGTATAGGAGTGCATTAAAGTTAAACCACCTCCCAAATACTGTTTGGCATGTTGCGCAATGGTAGCTGCGTCAAGTACTCCATTGTAAATATTAAACTCATCAATGGTTCCCATCCAGGTTGGGTCAGCGGTGTAACCACCTTTACACAGCCATGCATTTGCATTGCTAATGCCTGCAATTGAATTGTCGCCCGAAACTACAGCTTCACCAGCCAATAAGCCATCGATATACAATTTAATTGAAGAGTTTGTCAGTACACTGACAACATGGTGTTTTTCACCCACACTGACCGGAGCACCGGTAAAACCCTGCTCAGCACTCCAGGGTGCTGTAAGATTACCACAGGAAATGGCTGTTCTGCTTTCTGTCCAGCGGTCAGGCGTAATGAAGTATCCGTTACCGCCTAATCCATTCTCGTTTCCACCAAAGTAGGCCATCATTACGGCCGCGGTGTTATCAACATCTGTAAAGATGTAACCTTCCAAAGTAATTGCAGCGTAAGTATTGATCGCAATATCCGCAGAAGGTAATTCAATGTAATCCCCATTGGCAGCAGCAGTGTATGCGCCGTTTGCAATTGTTCCTGCACCCATCGGCATACCATCAGCATTTCCAACCACATCAGAAGCTGTACCATCCTCGAAAGTGTAGGAATGCATCAGGGTAAATTCTGTTGGTGAACTGAATGCGATATTGTAGGTCTTTTTTGAACGATTTTCCGCAGTAACCACTATTGTAGCGATTCCGCTACCCGATGAAACATCAACAATACCTGCACCTTCCACTGTGGATTTCACATTATTTGCAACAGCAGAAACATTGATGGAAGTTGTACCAACAGGAATAATGACTGAATAGGTCGTTACTTCCGGATCGAATGCAGGAATCAATTCACCTGCATCAACAGTTAATGATGATAAGGTTGCATCCGTGGATATATTTCCAAGGAAATGGATTGCACGTTCTTTAACAGTTGCCGCATCCATTTGCCCACTGTAAATGTTGTACTCGTTGGTAGTTCCCAACCAGGTCGGGTCATTATATGCACCAAATCCCAGCCATGCATTTGCATTGCTGATATCTTTTATCATATAACCAGCTTTATTTGCTGTTTTTTGGGCCAAATCGCCATCAACATACCAATAAAGAGTATCGTTAGTTATCACACTAACATAATGGTGGACTTCTCCGGAACCTGGTTCGATTGAGCCAGCCTGAACTTCGCCATCGCCTAGATTTAATACTGCTCTGGCCTGATTATTATTTCCTGCAAGCGAAATAAAGTAAGTATGGTCGCCACCTGATGAATTACCAAAATAGGAGTACATGGTCCAACCGGGATTTGCTCCTGTTGTTACATGAGCTTCAATCGTAATTGTTGGATAAGTGTTTATTGCAATTTTAGCTGCCGGCAATATGATATAATCTCCTTCTTTTGCGGCAGTAAATGTCCCATCAGCAAATGTACCTCCTTTAACGGTGCCGTCTGCATCTCCCACCTGGTCGTTCGCAGTTCCATCATCAAAGGTGAATGAGTGCGTTAAGGTCAGTTGGGTATCCGATAAATAATTTATAATATAATCCCTTTTATAGGCTGGATCTGCTGCGGCCGTAACGGTTACTGTTATTGTACCTTTTCCTGCTGAAACATCAACATTACCAGCACCTGTTACAATTGCTGAAAGATCCTGTGGTGTGGCTGTTACTTCAACTGAATTTACACCCGCAGGAACAGTGGCATAGTATTCTTTATAGGCGGGGTTAAACACTGGTTTAAGCGAGGCGCCATTTATTGTAAGTGATGCCAGTTTTAGATCATATTGAGAGACCACATCTTGAGGTAATTTAATATTGAATACGGTCAAGGTATTATTTGCCGGTTTGTCGTTAAACAAAGGTGAGCCAAGATTTGCATTGTTTGGTCCCAGTATATTGTTTGTTGCACTAACCTGTTTTTTTCTTACCGAAATAATTTTGAACCTGCCCGGTTCAAATTCATTGAGGATAAAACGGGCACTGTCAAGTCCTACAGAAGGAAGATCAGGATAAACTGCCAAATCCCATGCATTACCTGAGTTGCCTGCAATACGGATGTAATGACCAGCTTTATTTTTAATATAAAACTGACCTGCAACTCCGCTGTCTTCAAACTGCCAGATTTGGGAATTGTCCTGGTATGCGGCATCAGCAAGAACTACCTGGTTAAAAGCTGCACCGCTTTCGGCTGCTACAAAACCATTTGCTTCGTGAACAAGGTAAAAGTCGGTACCTGTGGTCACAACTGAAGTATAGATATCAATTGTATATACTTTTGTTACAGTACCATCTTCAGATTTAACGGTTAAAGTAGTTGATCCTTTTCCAGCGGTTAGTGCTACATTACCACCACCGGTAACAGTTGCGTTATTCCAGTTAGGAATACCTGTAACATTTACTGAAGTGGTTCCGGAAGGAACAAGAGCAGTGTAACTGGTCGAATCCATTAAGAAAGTTTGGATTAAGCTGCCTTTAGACAAATTGATGCTTGCCAGGGTTGCAGATGATTTTCCATCTTCAGGAAAAACAGACACATAATAGGATTTTTTTGAAACGCCATCGAGTGCTGTAACCTCAATTTCAACATCGATTCCTTCGTCTTTGTTAAATGTTACAACTCCGCCAGTCAATTCATTACCAAGTCCATCATACATTTTTACGTCAGCTCCAATAACTGCCGGAGCTGCACTGATTTTCATTGTAGTAGTACCATAAGGTACAGTAACTTCATAAATATCGGTTCCCGGTGCAAAATCCGGATTTAGAGTTCCCACATTTGTTGCTAAATTTTCAAGTGTGGGATTGGTCATATCAAGTCCTAAAAATTTACCGGCTGCCAGAGCAATGGAGTGTTGGTCAAGTGTGCCGTCGTAAATGTTAAATTCTAAAAGAGAAGCATTATAGTTTGGATCGTTCCATCCGTCAACTCCTCTGAAAATATTGGCTACTGCAGTACCAATTTTACTGACATAATCAGCTCCTGTGGCTGTTTCTGCAAGAATAATTCCATCCAGATAATAAGTCAGAGTTTTATCATTCAGAATAGCAACTATATGGTGCTTTTTTCCATCATCCACTTCATATCCACCTTTAAGTGCAGTCGCGGTTGTACTTAGGTTATTTGCTTCGATCCTGGTCTCATTACCAGACCTCGTAGGCTGAATCCAGAAACACCCGCTACCCGGTGTAGCAGTGCCAAAATAGGCCAACATGGTGAAACTTGAATTAAGCGTTGCACCTGTTTCCACATATGCTTCCAGGGTAACGGCAGAATAGGTATTCAAAGCCAGAGCTGCACCATCCAGTGAAATCCAGCCATCGCTGTTGGCTTTAGCCCCTGAAACGGTAGCTTTACCATCGGCAATGCTGATTTTAGTACCTCCTAGCGTCCCATTTACGGAACCTGCCTGATCCTGAACTGTTGTTTCATCGTAGGTTCCTGCTTCAAATGTGTAGGAGTGTTTAAGTGTTGCCTGACCAAATACCACGGACGAGCAAAAAAGCCCGACAAACGTGAATAAGGTCCAAAGTCTAAAAAGTAAATTTTTCTTCATAATGATTAAATTTAAGTGTTTTGTCAGTTACTTTTTTCTGACATGAAAAATAGCTTTCTGGGTATAGAGTTAGATGCGCATTTTCACTTTTTATTAGTCACAAATTCGTCAATTAAAATATAAGCATTTATTTTTTAAGTGTATTTATAACATTTCTAAAAATTGTGATCTTTTTAACTGAAATTTTCTTTTCCATTCAATGTTAATGTACTTTACTAGATCACATGTTCCTTTATTAAATGTCATTACTTTATTTTGTTTCAATTGTTTATTTTTTTATCTACTATTTGTTTTTGATCAATCTACCCGATATTATGCCCTTAGCTTTCAATATATATATACCAGCCGGAAGTGAAGCGATATTTAGTGAATGCAAAACATTGGCTTCCATTACTTTTTGTCCTGTCATATCCAGAATCTCAATCCGGGTATAATTGTTGAAATCAAAATTCACTATTTCCTTTGCAGGATTTGGATAAAATCTAAAAGAACTTTTTAAATTAAATTCATTAATGCCTGTTCCAACATCCGGTTGATTGGCGGCTAAATCCATTATCATCCAACCGAAGTTATCGGATTGCATGGCAGATTCTCCACCCGAAAATTCCCGTTGTTTGATAATTTTAAATTTGGACTCACCGATTATTGAGTAGCGTAACGTGGAGGCAAAGTTATCTTCAGCAGATAATAAACCGCCATATATGGCTGGCTCTGTGTAAGTAGAGTCGTAAGGTATTTCAACCGGTGTTGATGAAATGCCACTTCCTCCATAATTCCAACCCACAGTTATACGCTTGTCATCGATTACTCCCAGACCGGGTTCAATGGCGAAATAATTGATGGTTTCAGAGGTTAATAAAGTAGCAATGGTCGCTTCTTCACTCTTTAAACACATCTCAAACCCTGAAGTGGTAACGTTACGAACCCCAACAGTTAAAGGGTATGAATTACCATCTGACACTATTGTACAAAACACAACTGGTTCCTTTGCAAATGCCTCATCAAAATTAACCGTTATCCAGTCGCGGGTAACTCCGGAAACAGCTTTTGCCTTTGCTTTTAGTCCACCAAAATCATAGGATCCGGATGGTAAAGCTATAGCTGAAAGCACATCAGGTTTGGTTAGGATCGAATTCTTTATATAGTTCCAGGGATCGAGATTGAATTTAAATAATGTGGTTGTAGTTGTATTTACCCTTTGTGTCAAAGGAACAGCATTATTAAAGGTTGAAATTCCAAGCAAAACAAGAGGTGCTGTTGAATATTTTTTTGAAAACAGGGAAGTATTTAATTCAGTATTATCCAAACTAAAACTACCAACCTGAATATCATTTAATCCTGCTGTTTGATATGTTGAAACGACATTCGATTTAAGAAATTCTTCCTTTGCGGTTTGAAGTGTGATGCGGTAAGTAACTGTTCCTCCTATATTCGGATCCAACGGATCGAGGTAGAATAGCTTCGTAAAATCATCGCTGGAATAAATGGTTTCAAAATCGCCGCCATTTACTTTTTTCTCCACTATATATTTTCTGGAAAGTTCTCCGTTACTATCCGTCCAACTTAAGCGGTTCGCATGAGTTAACGGAAAATACCGGTACGAAAGTTCCGGATTCCTGTATTTCCAGTGGGGAATCACTTCCTTTTTATTATTATATGCAATCTCCGATTTACTGGCTGCATAATATTCTCCTGCCAAAGTTAATTTACCGTTCAGAACCATGGCCCGGCAACCCTGCACCCAGTCGTAGATAAAGTAACGCTCGATAAAGCTGGCTGTATCCAAAACCTGAAGGATACCTTTAATATCGTTTAATTGCTTTTTTGCATTGGCGTCAGTATATGCCTTGTTTGCATCGGGCCACCATTCTGTGGTCCAGTTTGCTCCGTTATTCCATTCTGTAATCCATAGTGGCCTGCCGGTGCGCTCATGAATATATTTCAAATCATTGTACCAACTTTGAGGTGATTTACCACCCCAGTAACAATGAAGTGCCACAAAATCGACCCGGTAATTCAGTTCATCACATTTATCGATAAAATCAAACAAGGTTCCGCCATTTCCTCCCCAGGGATTTGCCCATGCCGGAGAACCAATTCTATGCCCTGATTTCATCATTTCGGGCCAAAGATTTATCATTTCCTGAAAAGTCATATTTGCCTGATCGGTATGATCAGGCTCATTAAAACCTAAAAGATGAGTAACATTTGGCTTGCCTTTTATATCAGACCATGAAGGCCAACCGCCATTTTGACGAATTGCTACATATTCAACATCAGAGGAGGAATTGCCACCTATATTCCAGTCATAATAACTGGTACTGTTTATGTCATTCGGATTCCATCCTGCTTTGCCTTTTTTTGATACCCATTCGTATTTAAAGACACGAATAAATGAAACAGTACCATAGAGTTCACTGGGCATTACAATAAAATCAAGATCTTCATTATCAGCAATAAATACGCGGCTGTAACCTGTTCCATCAAGGTTATTTGCAAAGGTTGCCATATATCCCCGTTTTAATTTGAAGGATTTTACAGCATTATCGAATTCACCAGGATTGATATTAGTGGGTTCTATTGCCAGTTGTATTGAATCTCCGGTAAAATTTTCTTCGGAAAAGATTGTAAGAGGTTTAAAACTAAAGCCAAATGGCATAATAACGGAACCATTTGCATAAATTGCAATACGACCATTCACTCCAACTTTAAGCGCTTCTCCATTTATTAATACATTTGAAATACAGCTGGCTATCGCGACCGACGGCTTGATATTATCAAAAAACAACCATGAATCCTGATGATTTAACGAAACGGTGGAATTATTCAACGGCGAATCAGACGATGTTAAGTGCAACTCGAAAGGGGAGGAAAGCACCCTGTTCTCATCCACCAAATTTTGACGAGTCTCCTTTTCAACTGCATAAGAAGAAAGGGTCAGGCCCATTAAAATAGTAAACAAAAAATAGTAAACGATTTTTAAACCGCTTCCTGAAAAAGTTCGGTCACTATTAAGAAAAGACAAGTTTAAATTTATCCGAGGAATAGTCATATTTCTAAATGTGGTAAAGTAAGATCAATGATTAATACTAATTTTTTTAGTTATCGATTTTCCCCCATTTGTTATCTCAAGTATGTATAGTCCAACCGGTAAATCAGAAACATCAATTTCCCCTTTTTGTTTGTTTTGGAGATCTTCCTGAAATATGAGCCTTCCATAAACATTGTAAAGCCTTAATACTTCCTTGTTCCGAGTAATTTGAGTGTCATAGTTATAATTCAGAATATCGTTTGCAGGAACCGGGTAGACTGTTAATCTTGTTTTACCAACTTTCACATATGGTACATCCGTATTAATATCCGAAACATGTTTAGCAATTTCTTCAGGAGATAATTCATAATTGTAAATTCTGAAATCATCCATTTTCCCATTAAAAAAAGGAACCGTAGTTTGTGCTCGACCGATGTAATTCAGGATGGGTTTAAAATCAATTGGACGGATGGTAATATCCGTCGATTCATCTACTAATTCCCCGTTTAAATACATACGTGCACCAGATAAACTGAGCGTTACTGCAACATGTGTCCACTCTCCAACTGGCAATGCCGATGCATCCAAACGTTGCTCAGTTCCACCGTTCTTAATTGCGAAACGCATTCGGGGAGTTAAATTCATGTATTCACTTTCTCCATTTCCAAAATCGAATATGCGCTGCCAGGGTGTACCTCCATTCCAGTAAACCCAGGTTGCAACAGTAATTTCTTTCTGGTTTGCCACATTGAAAGGCAATTGTAAAAAGTTGTCCTTACCATTTAAAACTATGGATTGAGTGCCAATTTTACCATCAACAAAAGTAATTTCACCAAAAGCTGCGCTGTGGTTTAGATTTATTGTACTGTCCCGAAGATTACCTTCGAATTGCAGATTCATAACAAGGGCACTGTCGCCGTTGGTTGTTGCCGAAACTTCATTCGAATAAACCGAACTGTTGAGCGATTGATCAACTGCTTTTATTTTATAGAAGTACTGCCCTTCGATTGTACAGGTATTATCGACAAAAGAATTTGATGTCACGTTTCGTGCAATTGTATTGAAAGGTCCACCTTCCAAATCCGAACGAAAAATGGTGTAACCGGCAACATCATCTTCAGGACTGGCGGACCAGTCTAACCGAACGGATTCGGCATTGGCTCTGGCTACGAGGTTATCCGGTGCAGATGGGGCAACAAACTCCACTGCAGCACTGACAGGAATAAGGCGCCATTGTTGGTTCATTTTACCATTCTTTTCCCATTGAATGATATTCGCAGCATTTGCGTTGCTTGCATTAAGTACATCCAAACAAAGGGCGCTATGCCGGCTGCGAATATAAAACCAGCCATCTTCAGCATATTCGAGGTACCACTGCTGGTTAGCTCCATTGGTATCATCCCAGATTGCCATGTTTCCACCGTTGTCCAGCGACCAGTTATAGACATCCAAGGACTTTCCGCTATTTACCGCTTTAATGGAAAAATAGCTGAAATCTCCGCCTGTGCGGGCATCTACCGGCGTTACATTCCATTGCTGATACGCTGCACCCGCATAATTTGCCTGTTGGACGTTTGCTCCTGCGGTTATCGATCCTCCGGATACTTCCATCACTTTTCCACTGTTGCGGTTTATAAGTATATATTTTCCATTAATAACAGGTTGAATATCTTCACCCCAGGTGATATTCACCATCCGTTCGGCGTTGGTCTGTCCCTGCTGGTAACCTGTACCACCCGGAATCTCAGCCAAATATTCGCGTTGCGGACCATGACCATCATAATAAACATCTCTTTCCTTTGATACAAAATGATAGGATGTTGCAGCCGCTTGTCTTTCCGATGAACCTATAAAAGCCTGAATTTTTCCTTCTGGATTGCGATATACCGATGCAGCAGTCCAGTTGGGCCGATGTTCAGCATAAGCCAGCCTTTTTCCATCACTGGCTTTAACAAACTCTCCACGGGCCAGTTCTGCAGTTCCCCACCAGATACCGGTTTGCATACCGTATTCAACTCCAACCATAGCTTCCATGACATTGTGTAATTCATCATTGGTGGCATGATCACCATTGGCACGCACGGTTTCATAAAAGCTTGCATAATTATCAAAGCTTCCGGCAAGCTGATGCGTATTTCCTTCATCCAGTTGACTTTGCAGGAAATTATACCACGGTAATGCCTGGTCGCAGTTCAGTGTGTTTCCTCCTGAAATTCGAATGGAGTCGAAACGTGAATTTTTTCTCAATTGTACCGCAATGTTATAAAAGTCCTGAATGGTCCCCTGCCCGGTTGCAGAATAATCCGGCTCGTTAAAAGGTGATACGGTCGTTACCACACGTCCTGCTTCCTGATGCATTCTTGTGGTAACGTCGATCAGTGCAGCCCAATTTTCAGCATTTCCCTTATAATAAGAATGAACACTCGGATGATCGCTGTTAAGCACCACCTGAGTCTTTTGAGGAAGCCATTTACGAATGATGTCTAACCGCAGATTTGTATTGGTAAGTGCCAGTCCCTGTAATTCGCCGTTAAGCAAAGGATTGGTTGGCATAAACGATGATCTCACAATATCTACCCGTTCAGCACCCATAAAGGCAATTCCCCTCCTAATATTGGATTCGCTAAGCCAGGCAAGGTCTAGTCCCCAGTTTATAGGTTTATAAACACCTGAATCTGAAACACTAAATGAAAGTGTTCTGTCTGCATAAGGAAATGCAGTTAAATGGTCACTAGCGCTTGAAACATCGTCCGCCGGAATTGTATTTTGCGCCTGAATCCGGACATTTCCAATCAGGAAAAAAAATAAAATTAATAATGAAAGATATCTCTTTCGCATGAATATGTTCTTAAAAAGGTCATTCAAACAAATTACTGCTGAACGGTAATTTGAGCTTCTGCCGGCACTAACCAGTTTCCTGAAAATTTTATACGAATTTCGCCTGCTGATTCACCAGCCTGAATGTATGCGATCATTCGTCCATGAAAAACCCGTTGTTTACTATCGGTATAATCGGACATGTCTTCATTGTTGCTGGCTTCCAAACCCAGCAGACGGGCATCTCCAGGAATTTGACAGGTGATTTCATCATCCGACAACATAACCGGGATTCCCTGTTCGTCAACCACCTGAATTACGATTTGGGCTACTTCCCCGCTTGTGATTGTATTTTCGCCTGAAATAATTTTTATTGCATGCGGTCGACCCGACGAATGAATTGCATTCCGGATGATTTCTTTGTTGTTTGCATCAAACCCGATAACTTCCAGTTTGCCATCCTGGTAAGGAATATCCCAGAAAATAATCCCGGTTTTCTCATCGTAAAGTTTCTTTTCTCCCACTAAACTGCCGTTTAAGAACAATTCTGCCTGAGCAGCATTGGTATAACACACCACCCGGATTGACTCCCGTTCTTTGTAATTCCAGATTGGCCATGCATCCATCGACAATCTTCTCCCACCCGGTTCAGGTTTTGGATAAGTTCCCAGGTATGCCATCGGTTTGTCTGACCACAGCGACTGGCGGAAAAAACCTCTAGGTTTGATGAAACCGCCGAAATCGAGCAGCCCGGAATAAAAACCGCGTGATGGCCAGCGTCCGGATTCTCCCAAATAGTCGATGCCTGTCCAGAGAAACTGTCCGAAAATAAAATCTTTGTTCTTTACCGCATACCAGGCTTCCGGATCATGCCGGTTTTCACTTCCAAATATCACACGATTGGGATATTTTGCATGATCGGTATCGTACAAACTTTCAGTGTAATTGTAGCCGGTTATATCCAATGCAAACGGATATCCGGTTTTGTTCGACATGGCCACTCCCGCTAAACCGGCAGTGGTTGGTCTTGATTGATCATAGGTTTTTACAACTTTTACCAGTCGTTTGGCGATGTCGCCCAGTTGCATGGCATCGGGAGCATCTTTTTTGTACCCGCCAAATATCGGTTGTGTAAAACCGGTTTCGCCGCCACCATTCAGAACCGGGTGCGAATACGGATCGTTCGGGTAATCCACTTCGTTTCCGATACTCCAGGCAAAAATGGAAGGATGGTTTCGGTCACGTTTAATCATATCGCCCAAATCTTTCTCACCCCATTCTTCAAAAAAGTCGAATGTGCCCTGAAAACCGGGTGTACCAACGTTCCAGCCTTCAATCCATTTGCGTTTTGGAAATTCCCATTCATCAAAAGCTTCATCCATTACCAAAAAGCCAAGTTCATCACAGAGTTCATACAAATCGGGAGCCTGCGGGTTGTGGCTTGTCCGGATGGCATTTACACCGATTTCTTTCAAGGTCAGCAACCTTCTTTTCCAGACTTGACGCGGTACTGCCGAGCCAAGGACACCGCCGTCGTGATGCAAACAAACTCCCTTAACTTTCATCGGTTCGCCATTTAAAGCAAAACCTTTGTTCGGGTCGAACGAAAATTCGCGAAAACCGGTAATTGTCGTGGTTTCATCCACCAATGCTCCGTTTTGGTAAACCGTAGTTTTTAACGTGTATAAAGCCGGCTTGTTGAGCGACCACAACTCAGGATTGGCAACTTTCAATGTGGTAAGAACTTTTCCTGTCTGATTGCCGCTCACGTTAAGTTTTTCCGAAGATTTTGCCACAATATTTCCTTCTTCCGAAAGCAATTCGTTGTTTACCGTCAAAGCGGAAGATGTTTCTCTTTCATTAACAACTTCCACTTCAATATTCAGTTGATACCCTTTTTTTAGTTTTTCGGGATAAGCAAACACTCCCCACTGATTAAGATGAACCGGATTGGCATAAACCACCCAAACATTCCTGTAAATTCCCGAACCTGTGTACCAACGTGAATCAACAGATTGACTATGATCCACCCGGACAGTTATAAGATTTTCCTCACCGTATTTGATATGTGGAGTAGCATCATACATAAAGGAAACATAGCCGTTTGGCCGTTTCCCAAGTAACCCGCCGTTTACAAACACCTCACTTCGGTTGTACACGCCCTCAAAATACAGGTAAACTTTTTCTCCCTCCTTTTCTTTGGGTACAAATAGTTGTTTGCGATACAACCCTATACCCCCCGGCAAATAACCGGTAGCGCTGGCCAATGTCGGACTCAGTTGTTGTCTGATGCTCCAGTCGTGAGGAAGGTCAACAGTACTCCAACTTGTTTTATCGGGATCATTTTGCTCCTCATTGTTCGGTTTTTGCAGAATAAACTTCCAGCTTTGGTTGATTTTTTCTGCCTGCCCAAATCCAACCTGTGCGAATAGTGTATGAACACCAGACATGCTGGACAAAAGCAAGAATAAAAATATTGACTTCATCTGATTTGCACTATTTGATTACGGGATTTATTCCCTTAAAAGTTGGTTTTACCTCAATAATGTTTCCGTTTGCATCAAATTCCATTTTATCGATGCATATTTCGCGATGAAAACCGCCACGGCCACCCATTGTTACTCCTTTGGGATAGGTAAAGCGATGATATACCAGATACCATTCATCTTTCCCGGGAACCTGGATAACAGAATTGTGTCCCGTGGCAAAAATGTTGGATACCGAATCGCGCTGAATTACAATGTTATATTCAGGAATAGTAAGTTTACCCATTGGCGAATCGCAGGTAGCATAGCGAACCTTGTAATTCGGGCTTCGGGTATCATCTTCCGACCACATAAAATAATAGGTCCCATTACGGTAAATTACAGACGTTCCTTCGCGGAAAGTATTGTCAATGTTGAAGGTTTTCAGGGTATTCATATTCAGGGAAACCATGTCTTCGTTTAATTCGGCGCCTGCCATATAACCATTTCCCCAGTACAGATAGCTTTTCCCGGTTTTTGGATCTGTAAATACATCCGGATCGATTTCCTGACCGCCTTTTACACCCTGCGGTTTCCAGTTAATTAAAGGTTTTCCGCTGTCGGTAAACGGCCCTGTCGGATGATCGGCAACTGCAACCCCAATTTTTTGTGCTGCCGTGAAATAGTAGAAATATTTGTACTGACCATCTATTTTCTTTTCAACAATACAGGGCGCCCAGGCATTGCGATTGGCCCAGCTGACATCTTTCTTCAGATCGAGAATGGTTCCTTCGTCTTTCCAATCAACGAGGTTGGATGAGGAAAAGGTTTTGAAATACCAGCCCGACCATCCATCAAATCCGTCGGTGGTAGGGTAGAGGTAGAAACTGTCGGTTTTCGCCGAATATAAAATATCAGGGTCGGCATAATAACCTTCCAGCACCGGATTGTGATCTTCAGAAGCTGTAACCTTATACACCTGATTTGAAAGTCCGTCCATTGAAATTGTGTAGGCTACCGATACATTTTTAAAATTCTGCGGACCTGTGGGGTTTATTGTAAAACCCGGCCAGCATGTGAACTGCGGATCGAACGCTGCAAGACCGACGCCGTTTTTTACCGGCAGGTGTATGGTCGATGCTTCGCTGTTAAAATCGATATTCAGTTTTTTCAACCGGGGTGATTTTATTTCCATCATAGGGTCGTCCAGCCTGCCCCATTTTGCAATCAATCGTTCATATTCAGCTCCGGTAATCGGCAGAACCGTTCCGTGGCGTGGGTGAAAATTCATGCTAATGTTCTGGTCAATGATTTCGAAATGCTCCAGATCCTTACTTTTGGTAAACTGGTAGCGCCCCAAACCATACACATCGTACATCAGAATCCAATCTTCTGAATTGTTCATTTTAAAAACTCCCGAACCTTCAACCCTTTCGGTTTCCTTATCCACCCGATTCAGATTTGGGTATTTGTATCCTTCGGAGAGCTTATCCGAAATGGCCAGTTTTATTCCCGGTTCACCCGATTCCGATTTGTGAAACAAATAATACTTATTATCTTTTTTTATGATATCTCCATCGATACATGCATTACCGGTTGGGTTATACAGCAACTGCTTAGGAACCGATTCAAGTTTTGTGAAATCCTCATTTGTATAAGCATAATAAATTATGTCGGGATTATTGCCACGTTTTTTCATTGAAAAATAAACCATGTACTTCCCGTTTGCATCATCGTAAATGGTTTGCGGAGCCCACACCCGGTCCACCGCATTAAATTCTTCCGGAAAAGTTTCAGGAATATTAACCACCGAAGAAGTCCAGTTGATTAAATCTGTTGATTTCATCAAAATCATTGCATAATTATTCCAGCCCATTTCGGGCACATACAAATCGGTAGCAACCATGTAAAATGTTTTGCCATCGGCTCCCCGTAAAATATGGGGATCGCGCACACCACCTGATTTGCTGATAGATTTGGAATCCAAAACCGGATTGTTGTTATTTAAAGCCCGGTAATTGTACCCATCGATACTAACTGCAAATCTGATGGCTTCTTCACCCTGTCCGTTGCCGGTGAAATAAGCAAAAAGATAGGCTTCATTTTTTTCGGATTGAAGGCAACTTGCCGACAACAGGAAGATGCCTGCAAACAACATTGCTATTGAACTTGAAATCCTTCTGTAAATATTGGTCGATCGCATTTCTGATTTATTTGATTTTTATTTTACATACATAAAAAGCGTAATTCCCGGCTTTCAGTGTGAAGCCATCACTGTCTGCATTTACAAAAGAATGAACCGGAATTACTGTGTTTGGCTTTTCCAGGGTGTTAATTGCTTCCGGAACATTTGAATGTAATTCAATAATCTGAACCCTCTGATCCTGAATGGATTGTTTGATGCCTTTCAGATTGATTTTAATTTCTTTGTTTAATGGAGAAGCGTTCACGACTTTTACAATCACTTCCGATGAATTTGCATCGAAAACCGAACTGGAATACAAGCCATCTTCACCACTGATGTTTTTTCCGTCTTGAGTAACAGGAAGAACATGTGTTCCATGATTTTGCGCATACATTTGCTGCACGAAATAGTTGGGTGTTCGCACTACCGAAAGGTTGTCAAACCAGATCATGTCGGGTTTCCACTGCCAGGCATCCACATGAGCGAATAAAGGCGCGTAGGTAGCTAATTGAACAACATCGGCATTTCTTTCAAGCCCTGTCATAAAAGCAGCTTCGGCAATGGCACCAAGCGCATTATTATCACGGCTTTCAGGATGTGCTGCATATTCTCCGGCAAATACCTTCGGGCCTTTGCGGTCGTAATTGTCGTATCTGTTTGCATTTTGAAGAAACCATTCTGGACTTTTATAGTAATGCTCGTCCACCAAATCAACCTTCAATTCCTTCATTTTTGGCCACAAATGGTCGAAATGTTCGCCGTCAGAGAATGGCCCTGATGATCCGATAATTTTTATTTCCGGATGTTTTTTCCTGAAGACTTCCATGAATTTTGTAAGGCGTTCAATGTAACCTTCACCCCACTGTTCGTTTCCAATGGCGATATATTTCATGTTGAATGGTTCGGGATGCCCCATTTCTGCGCGGACTTTTCCCCATTTTGTTTTAACAGATCCATTGGCAAATTCAATCAGATCAATTGCATCCTGTATGTATGGTTCCAAATCGTGAACAGCCACACATTCTGTACTTTCAAACTGGCAAGCCAATCCACAGCTAACTACCGGCAGCGGTTCAGCTCCCAAATCGTCGCACAATTGAAAAAATTCGAAAAATCCCAATCCGTAAGTCTGGTAATAGTCAGGAAAAAAACGGTGTTTGAAAGTATAATTCCAGCGGTTCTCGTTCAACGGACGGTTTTCAACCGGGCCGACACTATTTTTCCACTGATAACGGGTTTCGAGTGTATTTCCTTCGATGATGCAACCTCCGGGGAAACGGAAAACTCCCGGGTTCAAATCGTAAAGTGCTTCAACGAGATCTTTTCGTAAGCCGTTTTCACGGTTTTTCCAGGTTTCTGCCGGGAACATTGAAATATGATCCACATCCACAATCCCGGGTGTTTCGAGTACCAAACGGAGTTTGCCTTTTGCATCGGTCACACTCGTTTTTATGCTTGCTGAATATTTTTTCCATTCATTTCCCTGAACCACAATTTCACCCTTTCCAACGATCTCTTCCTTCGAACTAACCAATTCGATCCTGAACTTCTTAGCCCCGCCATCTGATGAGCGTGAGTAAAATGAGAAATTATATGTATCGTTTTGTTTGAA
Organism: Prolixibacteraceae bacterium; assembly: GCA_049277435.1. GTDB lineage: Bacteria > Bacteroidota > Bacteroidia > Bacteroidales > Prolixibacteraceae > Aquipluma. Next base: position 47,193 of record JBASYJ010000237.1, on the reverse strand, counting down.
TCCGATCCCGCGAAAACCTTCATTTTCAAGTCCGGTCCCACGGCGCAGACCTTTTTCATTCAATCGTGCATAGTGCGGATTTTTGTCAAAACAAGGTGCTTCCACCTGAATTGTAACATCGCCAAACGGTGTCCAGCCCACAAAAGGCTGATCGAATTCGAAAGAACGGTTTTTAATAAGTTCGGCATAAAGTCCACCATCAGCACCAAAGTTGATGTCCTCGAAAAACACCCCGTACATATCAGGCTGGATTTTGGCTCCCGGTTCTCCTACGTTCACTTCGAAGTTTTTTTGAGCCTGAATAAAAAGGCTGCTTGTCGTAAGTAAAAAAATGAATACGATATTCTTCATGACAGATTTAATATTTGTTTCTAATTATTTTCTGATAATTGAAAATGAACAGGCCGGAAGTGTTTATTCAAAGTATCAAAAGGCAAAAGTTTCAGTTTCAATTCTTCTTAATTTTAATAAATAGAATGGGGTTGCGATGCCAATTGTACCGTTAGAAGAATTGGTACAAAAAGAAACCAACTTTTTAAATAATTAATTTTTAAATAATACATTTTATAATTTTAATCAATTATTTATTCCTTGAATCTGATGAATCTTTAATCACAAGCCATACATGTTTGTAAATCCCCGATTCAACATGTATGTTAACATCAGTTTGTTTAGGAATAGCCACCCTAATTGCAATTATATTATTTCTTTCAGAGTTCAAATATGGATTTAGAACAGCCTGAAATGAAGAATTTCCATTTTTTGAATTGAAAATTGAAGTTCCATTCACAAATATTTCATTGTGCTCACTAATTCCTTCAAAATCTATTAAAATTATTTTATCCAGCCAGTCTTGTGGAATTTCGAAATGCTTTCGGTACCATCCGATTTCTGTTGATATTGAATCAGACTGACTGTCAATCGTTCTTCTCAATTCTTCATTCTTACTACAATCATGAGGCAAGTCAATATTTTTCCAATTCTGGTCATTAAAATCTATATTTGATGCTAAAATATTGTTGCCGTAATTGAATTTCCAGTTAAGATCAAAAAGTTTCATTCTGCTGATGTTCTTATCCTGAACATTGCAAAAAAAAAACTAATGATAAGCAAAAATGCGATGGCCAATAATTTTTCTTTAGTAAACATGCTAATTGTTTAAAAGAATAATTTCTTCATGCATAAAACTACATAGATTCACCGGAAGAAAAAGACATAGACTCGTCATTCATCAAGCAGAAATTAGTCAAACTCCAAATCGTAAAGTTTTACTCCTGATAGCACAGGAATTTTATTAATATTACATTTTACTCCAGCAGATTAAAAACATAATAAATGAAATTCATTAAACTATTAAACCTGACTTTGTTCTGTTATTTAGGGATACTGATAAACACTTATGCCTTTAAAATAGAAAAATTAGGCATTGAGCAAGGTTTATCAAATAATAATGTAATTAGTATAACCCAAGACAAAGAGGGATTTATTTGGTTCGCTACAAAAGACGGCTTAAATAGGTTTGATGCCAATTCTTTCACAATCTTTAAAAAGTCAGAATCAAACGAAAATTCAATTTGCAGCAATGTTTTAAACCGTGTTTATGCTGACCAGTTTGATGATGTGGTATGGATTGCCACTGAAAAAAACGGTATCGACGCATACAACTATAAAACTCAAATCTTTACCCATTATGAACATGATTACAGCGGGCAAGAGAAAAACAGTCTTGGTGCAAACGGAATAACCCACATCACCGGCGATGGTAAAGGAAATTTGTGGCTGGCTACCTATTTGGCGGGAATTGATTTTTTTAATAAAAAAACCGGACAATTTACCCACTTCAACCAATCCAACATAAAAGGATTAGTTTCCAACTACAATTGGTATGTGATGCCGGATTCGGAAAACAGGATTTATGTGGGGCACGTTACAGATGGTTTTAGCATTATTGATCTCAGTACTAAAACAGCTGTAAACTTCAAGCACCAGGAAGGCGATCCAAACTCACTTCCTGACAATACAGTTACCTGTATTTTTAAAGATTCCGGAAATCGCATCTGGGTTGGTACAAGGGATGGATTAACCTTATTTGATCCGATGACCTTGAGTATGATAAATTTTAAACATGATCCGGAAAATCCAAATTCCATATCTTATAATTTCATCGAAAGTATTATTGAAACGAAAGATTCTGAATTATGGATAGGTACTGAAGGGGGAGGAGTTAATGTTGTGGACATGAATGAATTATCAGGAAATATCGATCCGCAGAACATTCATTTTGAACATATTCATGAAGATGTTACCTCTGATGGTTTATCAAGTGCGTCGGTACAAAGCATGATACAGGATTCGTATGGTAATATCTGGGTTGGCGGGTATGGGGGAGGCATCAACTTTATCCCCAAAAAAGAGCCATTTTTTAAAACAATCAATTACCTGCCGTTGATTGGTAATGCCAACAGCCTCAACAGTAAAACAGTGCCCGGCTTGTGTGTTGATAAGGAAAATGATATTTGGTGTGCTAACAGTTCGGGGGGAATTTCGATATACCGAAAAGACCAAAAAATGAAGCAAATTAGCACTATTAATAACGATCCAAAACCGTTGAATATCTCATGTGTGTTCAGGGATCACGATGACAATATTTGGATAGGAGACTATGATGGACGAATATATCAGTACAATCAACAATCAAAAAGTTATCACCTTCTCACAAGTTTTGAGAATCTGAAAAATATTCCAATTTATAATTTCTTTGAAGATTCGGGACAAAATCTGTGGTTTAGTACTGATATCGGATTGTATGTTTACAATATCGCAACTAAGAAAACGAATGTATATACTACCAGTAATTCCGGCCTGATGGATAATAACGTCAGAGCGGTTGCAGAAGATGGAAATGGTAATATCTGGGTTGGCGCACTTGGAGGAGGTCTTTGCGTGTATGATAAGAATTTCAATATGATTTATGACCTTGGAAAGAGTTATACTTTTTATTCGATTAGTAGTATTTACAAAGACACCAGAAACAGAATGTGGGTAGGGAGCCAAAACGACCTTTTCTTATTTAAAGATTACACCAAAGATGCTGTTATTCGTATTGGCAAGAGTTCCGGATTGGCTGAAACGTTTGTTCGGGCAATTGTAGAAGGTAAATCTGCTGACGAGATCTGGTTAAGTACAACAAATGGTATTTGTAATATCGACCTTAATACCATGCATATAAGCAACTTTGATGTTAGTAATAATATTGCTTTAGGTGATTATCTGAATGGTTCAGTAGCAAAAACCAACGATGGTAGAATATATTTTGGATCACAAAATGGAATTACATGGTTTAATCAGGTACTGGAGCAATCAAGTCTTCCGAATCCAAAGGTTGCTTTTACCAACTTTGCTGTTACCAGTAATAAAAATTACCTGAATCAGTTTACCGATATTCCGTTTGTAGATCAGATGAAGTTAAATCATAATCAAAATTCTTTTCAAATCAGTTTTAATGTTTTAGATTACTCATTAGCGGATAAAGTTGAGTTTGTGTATCAGATGGCAGGACTTGATGATGGATGGTACCTGGTAAATACAGGAAATGAAGTTACTTTTCGAAATCTAAAACCCGGCAATTATGTCTTCAATATAAAATCAAGAATTCAGAACAATGATTGGTCAGACCAGATAACATCTATGGTTATTAATATTAAGCCACCCTTTTGGTTAAACTGGTGGATGAAATTTATTTATATCACAATAATTATAATTGTGTTTTTATATGTTCTCCGTTTCTACACCAATAACTTAAAAATTGAAAACGACTTGCTTCTGGAAAAAAAGAGCCGTCAGCAGGAACATGAACTAAATGAAGAAAAAATTAAATTTTTCACCAATATTACGCATGAGTTACGAACACCCATGACATTGATATTGGGACCATTGGAGGATTTAATTTCTGATGCTGCAATACCGCCTGAACAATCAAAAAAAATAAATTCAATTCATCGGGTAGCCAACCGGTTACTGCATTTGATTAATCAGATACTGGAATTTAGAAAATCATCAAATAAGAACAGAAAACTGCGTGTGTTAAAGGATGATTTTGTGAAATATGTTTATGATACAGGTTTGAAATACAAGGAATTAAATCATAATAAAAATGTGGAATTCAGGATTGATGTACCTGAAATGAAGATTGAAATGTTTTTTGATCCCGAAGTAGTTACCATTATTCTGGATAATCTTCTCTCCAATGCATTTAAGTATACACAGGAAGGTGTTATCAAACTCAAATTAAGAAATTATGTGGATGGGAATATTGACTACACGGAAATAATTGTAGCCGATACAGGTTTTGGAATTTCAGAGGATAATCTACCTCATATTTTTGAACGGTTTTATCAGGCCAAAAACGCGTCGTATCCGGTAACAGGCACAGGAATTGGTCTTGCACTAGTGAATAATCTGGTGGAATTACATGAAGCTGAAATCAGTGTAAATAGTCAACTTAATAAAGGAACCACCTTTAAGGTTAAATTCATTACTAATAATAGTTATCCGGAAGTAATTCATATCAATCCCGGCGAAGTTCAATCTGAGGTGAGTGAAACAGGGGAAAATTCTAAAAATGTCATTCTTGTGGTTGATGACAATCAGGAAATCGTTGAATATATCCGTGACTGTTTAATGGATACCTATATCATAATTACTGCAGAAAATGGTAAAGTTGGATATGAAATTGCCTGTGATAAAGTCCCGGATCTTGTGATTAGTGATGTCATGATGCCGGTAATGGATGGAATTGAGATGTGTAAGGTCATGAAAAAGGATGTTCGTACCAGTCATATACCAGTTGTTCTGCTAACAGCTAAGGTTTCTTTACAGGACCAAAGTGAAGGCTATGATGCAGGAGCTGATTCATATCTTACAAAACCTTTTAGCGGCAATTTACTGAAAAGCAGACTTAGGAATATTCTGGAAGCCCGGAAAAAACTATCTACTGAATTTTCATCGAAATTTAAAGACAGGCAATTGTTATTTAATGAATCCATAAGTCAATTGGACAAAGAATTTCTCAAAAAATTAACTGCGGTTATCGAAAGTAATTTAGAAGATGAAGAGATGAATATCTCTCAGGTTGCATCGCAATTAAATATGAGTCATTCCACCCTATATCGCAAAATTAAAGCGTTAACCAATTTGACTGCCAATGAATATATTAGAAAGGTTCGTATAAAAGTTGCCGAACAGCTTTTGCTGACTAATCAATACACTATTTCAGAAATAATGTATCGAATTGGCATTAACAGCAGCAGCTATTTCAGGCAATGTTTTAAAGATGAATTTGGAATGAACCCCAGTGAATATCTTAACAAACTAAAAGAGGATTAGAAAACTTAAAGCTAAATGAAGGGTGTTCTAAGCATGCAAATTTGGCAATCAATTTATTAATGATGCTAATCAAGGATTTTTATTCCCACGAAAAAAAATCCGGGCAAAGTTATCAGTTACAATATGGATGAATTGCAAAAGAGCATTACATTGGTCTTCATGATCATGCCTCCCCGGTCTGTTTTCGAACTATTAAAATCAGGGAGCCTTAATTGAATACCTGCAAACGGTTTTTTTCGCTGTTCCTGTTTACCTGAGAATTGAAAATTAACTTCGAAGAACGGGCAAGTGGAAAAACCATTAAGATTAATGCTGCCAAATACAGCGCTGAAAACCGGTATGTACAGACGTTTGTCCTGATTGGTAAAACCTGCGACAAAACCATTTCAATTATTCAGGGCTGATGAAACGAGCAATCCTCAATTTTGAGATGGGTGATCATCCCAATAAAAACCGTTGAATAAAAGAATCGGATTTCCTCCTGTTTTTCGCACTTTTGAAAGAATGCCTCTGGAAGGCCTTATTTTACTGGGATTAATTTTGAGAATGGGTGTCCCATTCTTGATTTTGGGCATGTTTGTACGAAAGAAGCTAAATTCATCAGGCAGTACATCGGTTCAAATTATCGTTAAGAACCGAGGAAAATATACGGTTGTCAAAACCATTGGGTGCAGTTGCCATAAACAAGAACTTCAAAAGTTACTTTATTTGGGCAAACAAGAAATCGAAAGATTAGAAGCCCAATCTAAATTGTTTGTATCCGAAAAAGATACTGTTGTTGAACAAATATTTTCTGCGATTGGCAATTCCAGCATCCGAACTGTTGGCCCCGAACTTATTTTTGGAAAAATTTACGACAATATCGGGTTTGGAGATTTGCATGAAGACCTTTTCCGTCATTTAGTTATTGCCCGTCTGGCCTTTCCTTTGAGCAAGCTGATAACGATTTGAGCAAGCTGATAACGATCGAATACCTATGCCGTTTTCAGGGAATTATGCTTGATTTAGATACCGTCTACCGTTTCCTGGATAAATTGAACAGTAAACTAAAAGAACGCGTTGAGCAGATTACTTTTGCATATACTCTAAAAGTTTTGCAAGGCAATATCAGCATTGTGTTTTACAATATGACCACACTTTATTTTGAAGCTAGCGACGAGGATGACTTGCGAAAAACCGGATTTAGCAAAGATGGGAAACATCAGAATCCGTAATCTTTATAGGCTTACTTGTTGGTCTGGGTGGCTATGCCATCGGGTACGATATTTTTGAAGGCAACATCTACGAAGGACACACGCTAATCCCTTTCATTAAAAAGATCATTGAGAAATTTAAATTGAACCAACCTATTGTTATTGCTGATGCCGGGTTTTTGTCGAACGACAATATAAAAGCACTGGAAAAGATGGGATATGAGTATATTATTGGCGCCAGGCTGAAAAATGAACCAGATTGACAATGGAATCCAGTAATAAACCAGGAATAAAGATATTATTAACAAATCTGCCAACTCTGAGGATGATTTTTTTTTGTATCGCAAATGGATAAAAATGAAAAGAAGCAACTTGCAATAACCTGAATACAGGCTATTCCGAATTATTTTTCAGCTTTTTGCTTTCCTGTTTCTTATTTGAATTTCAACTCTTCTGATCCAAACAAAAAGGATGGAGAGCAGAATTCTTGGAAAAATAAGTATCCCGTAGTTGTAGCCGATTGACACAAACAGTAGCGGATCTTCGAGTTGCGAGTGCGATATGGCGATGTGATGATTCAATAAATCGGCATCTTCCCGGTTCAGTTTTCCTTCTTCCGATTCGCTGATCATGATTGCACCTCCGTACGAAAGGCCCAGAGTGTAGGCAACCATCCAGAGAAAACCGGTGTTTGCCGGCAATCCCATGATCCGCAGCAAAGGCGTAAATGGCATGAGTATCCATTTGATCAGGCCAAATTCATGAAGAATCCGTTGAAGGATGAGCAGCACATTAACCAAAACGATGATTTTTAGCGTGGTAACAGTCATTCCTGAAATCCATGAACTTATTGCCAGGGAAAAGTCTTTGGTGGTGTTTACCAAATGAATGTTTTGGACAGATTCTTCTATGGGTAAAATCAGGTTTAAAAACCAGGCGGCGATAAAACTGGCTGCCAACCTGGTAACGATCATCCGCCACGGAACCGATCCGGTTCGTTTCTGGATTGCAGTTTCCACGATTAAGGCGTGTGATATCAGGCACATCACAGCCAGAATGGTACCTTCGCGGTGGCCGGTTCCAAGGGTAGTCATGACCGCGATAACCGAATAAATGTTCGTAAAGAAACTGGTGATCAGTACAATCGAGGCCTGGCCGGATAAACCGATTAGTTTAAACAATGGGGCAACCCAGCCGGCAATCACGTTAAGTATTCCAAAAAAATCGAGCAGGAATACAGCAAACGAAACCGGAATGGTTAATTTCAATAGCCAGATGGCTGTTTTTGTTCCCTGCGGAAGCGAAATTTTAACACATTTGATTAGCCGTTGTCCGGTTGTTTGTTTTTCCATTCTGAAAACTAAAAAAGCAGCTCACTGGAAGCTGCTTGTATTTTGTGATGTTATAATTTAATTTTTCGAATTCAAATTTTTATTCAAAATTCATCATTCAAAACGTTCTAAACCAATCCGGCGAAACCCATGAACGCCAGTGCCAGAATTCCGGCAGTAACCAGCGCAATTGGTATTCCGGCCATTCCTTTAGGTACTTCGGCGATGGCAAGTTGTTCGCGTATTCCGGAGAAAATAACCAATGCCAAAGTAAAACCTATGGCAGATGCCACTGCAAATACAACCGATTCGGCCAATCCAAAATCTTTTTGAAATACCAGAATTGCAACTCCAAGTACAGCACAGTTGGTTGTAATCAGTGGAAGGAAAATACCCAATGCCTGATACAAAGTAGGACTTACTTTTTTCAGGATAATTTCGAGCATTTGAACCAGTGCGGCAATGATGAGGATAAAACTGATGGTTTGCAAAAATTCCAGATGAAGCGGAATCAAAACAAAAGTCTGCACCAGAAAGGTTACAATGGTTGCCAGGGTCATTACAAAAAGAACTGAGGCACCCATTCCGATGGCTGTTTCGGTTTTGTTACTTACTCCAAGAAACGGACAAATTCCGAGAAATTGAGCCAGTACAATGTTGTTGACAAAGATGGCCGATATGATGATAATTACATATTCCATGACAAAAGGATTTAGGAAGTTTTGTTAATTTTCTTGAGAATGGCAATCAGGAAACCCAGAGTAATAAATGCTCCCGGAGCAAGAATAAACACCAGAACTCCATCGGCACCATCGGCAATAAATTTATATCCGAAGATTGAACCGGCGCCAATCATTTCGCGAATTCCGCCCAGAATAACCAGGGCCATCGAAAAACCAAGTCCCATTCCCAATCCGTCGATAAACGATGAAAATACATTGTTTTTAGCAGCGAATGCTTCGGCACGACCGAGAACGATACAGTTTACCACAATCAGTGGAATGAAAATCCCTAACTGTTTGGATAAGGCTGGCGTGTAAGCCTGCATCAGTAAATCAACAATCGTCACAAAACTGGCGATGACCACAATGAAGGCCGGAATCCTAACCTTGTCGGGCACAAAACCTTTGATCATCGAAATAAATACATTCGACATAAATAAGACGAAGGTTGTTGCCAGTCCCATTCCAAGGCCGTTAATCGCAGAGGAAGTTACCGCAAGGGTAGGGCAGGTTCCTAAAAGCAGAACCAAAATTGGATTTTCCCTCAAAAATCCTTTGGTAAAATTATCGAGCTGATTCATTGTTTTCCTCCTTTTTTATTGATCTCGTTTGCCCGGTTAACCGCATCGCAAAAAGCACGGCTACTGATGGTTGCTGCAGTGATGGCGTCAACCGTTCCGCCATCTTTTTTTACTTTCAGTTTTCCTCCCGGAAGTTCATCTATTTTCAGACCTTTAAACTGATCTTTAAAAGTTGGCAGAGCCATTTTCGTTCCAAGTCCGGGGGTTTCCTTGTGTTCCAGAACTTCGATGCTGCTGATTGCACCATCTGGCATAAAACCAACCATCAGGCTAAACCGGCCGGCAAATCCTTTATCGGTGTAGGTTTCAACTGCGTTTCCTGAATTTTCGGTTCCTTTGAGTAAACGGTGAACTTTGATGCTGTCTTTTCCATCTTCAGGCATGATGACAGTATCCGAAATGGCATCAAATTCAGGAATTACCATTTTTATGGCATTGTTTATTTTTGCCCGTTGCGAAGCGGCTATCGGTTCTTTGGTTACTGAATAAACAACCGACATGGCCAGACCGGCAACGGCTGTGATGACGAAAAGCGCGATCGTCATATTTTTAAAGCTTGATTCCTTCTTTGCCATGGTTTATCCCTTTATCGGTTGAGTGATTACTTCTCCAAATCGTTTTGGTTTCACATACCGGTTAAGCAGCGGAACCATTGCATTCATGATCAGAATGGCAAACGAAACTCCTTCAGGATAAGCACCCCAGATGCGGATGATGATCGTTAAGGCACCGATTCCGGCACCAAAAATAAGTTGTGCTTTGGCATTCATCGGCGAAGTGACCATGTCGGTCGCCATAAAGATTGCGCCCAGAATTAAGCCGCCGGTCATCAGCTGAAAAAGCGGATCGGCGAATTTGGTTGGGTCAATCAGCCAGAATATTCCGGAGAAAATTGCTGCTGAAGCTAAAACCGAAACCGGAATGTGCCAGGTAATAATTTTACGAACCAGCATAAAAATTCCTCCGAGAATCAAAGCTGCGGCTGATATTTCGCCAAGTGATCCGGAAATATTTCCAACAAACATGTCCATATTGGTAGGAAGTGATTTCATTATTTCAATAACTGGCTGTCCGTTTTTTACTCCTTCTTTCAGGATAGCCAGTGGAGTTGCGGTGGTAACTGCATCAACTCCGGAAGAGCTTATTGCAGGCCAGGAAGTCATGTTTACCGGAAATGAAATGAGCATAAATACGCGGCCTACCAAAGCCGGATTAAACGGATTGTTTCCAAGTCCGCCGTATGGCATTTTAGCAATTCCGATGGCGACCAGCGAGCCAACAATCAGCATCCACGATGGAATTGATGAAGGAACATTGAATGCCAGAAGCACGCCGGTCAGCGCGGCTGAACCATCCGTGATTTGCGGTGGTGTTTTCAGGATATATTTCTGAATCAGGTATTCGAATGTGACACAGGCCGCAACAGCGATGAGTGTTACCCGCACAGAATCCAGTCCGAACATCATGACCGACCAGATAAATGCTGGAAGCAGCGCCAAAAGTACACTGTACATGATTTTATTCACCGAATCGCCTGAATGGATGTGTGGCGAGGGGGATATCGTAAATAGTTTACTCATTGTTCTGTATATAATTGTAACTGTTTAGTATGTATTTCTTTCTAGTTCTAACTCTTTCAAAGATCGTCTAATTTCCGTCCGTAGAAATGGATTGGTTTTGATCCACATCAATGCACGGACGGCTTAATCTTCGCATTTTCGATCCCGGGGCGATGCCCCGGGCTATAACTATTTCGCACTTACAGTGCTTTTAATTCTTTCTGGTTCGGATCATCAGGCCAACTTTGCCTTTTCCAAGCCGGATATAATCCAGTAAAGGTCGGCTTGCCGGACAGGTGTAACTGCATGATCCACATTCGATACAATCCATTACGCGTTCGGTTTCAGCACGTTCCCAGATTTGTTTTTCGGCGACAGTCATCAGTAAATAGGGTTCAAGGCCCATCGGACAAACCGAAACACATCGCGAACAACGGATGCATGGCATCATCTGCTCTCTTTTCGATTCGGTTTCAGGCATCATCAAAATTCCTGAAGTGCCTTTGGTAACCGGAATTTCAGTGTTTGAAACTGCTTTTCCCATCATCGGGCCGCCATTGATAATTTTTCCGCAATTCTCCGGAAGACCGCCAGCTGCTTCAATCAATTCGCTTACAGTGGTTCCAATCCTGACCATGAAATTTGTCGGTTTCTGAACCGACTTCCCAGTTACAGTTACTACACGTTCAAACAAGGGTTTGTTTTTCTGGACAGCTTCGTAAACTGCAAACGTGGTGGCAATATTAGTTACCACTGCGCCCACCGAAATCGGTAAAGCTCCTGAAGGAACTTCGCGTCCGGTTACCGCTTTGATCAGTTGTTTTTCACCACCCTGCGGATATTTTACTTTAAGTGGAACTACAGAAATATCCTTGAGCCCGGCAACCAGACTGTTCATTTTTTCAATGGCATCCGGTTTATTATTCTCGATGCCAATTGCAGCTTTGGTCACATTTAGCGCTTTCATCAAAATCCGGGTTCCAACAATGAGTTCTTCGCCATGCTCCAACATCAAACGATGGTCGGAAGTGAGATACGGTTCACATTCCACACCATTAATCAGGAGAATTTCGGCTTTCATGCCTTTTGGGGGCATTAGTTTGACATGGGTCGGGAATGTTGCACCACCCAGTCCAACGATTCCCGCATCCTGAATTTTTGCCAGGATGGCTGCAGAATCAAGAGTAAATTCCGTTTTTATATCCTTTGTACGATCGATTTGTTCCTCCCAGATATCATCGGTCACATCAATGTAAATGCCTTTTTTCTGGTATCCTGAGGTATCGGGGCCTAAATCGACTTTCTTTACAGTTCCTGAAACGGATGAGTGAATGTTTGCCGAAACAAATCCGGATGATTTGGCAATCAATTGTCCAACTTTTACCTGGTCACCTTTTTGAACGACTGCTTCAGCAGGAGCTCCGATGTGCTGACCAAGCGGAATGAATACTGATTTTGGAAGAGCAAGTAACTCAATTGCTTTTTGGGCTGAAAGTTTATTTTCAGCCGGGTGAACTCCTCCTATTTTGAATGTTTTTAACACAATGTTCCTCCTATTAATTAGTTTTCAGAAGATTCGGATTTACCTTCCGGAGTAGTTTGCTCGGGTGCTTTGATAATTGGCTTAACAGGTGTAGCCGTTTCATCGCTTACTGTGATTTTCCTTGGTGGAAAATTCAGTTCTATGATGGCATTGGTTGGACAAACAGTAACGCATTTGCGACAAAGTTTACATTTATCCGAATCGATAAAAGCCAGATTGTTTGCTATGGTGATGGCATCGTATTTACATTCTTTCTCGCATTTGCTGCAACCTATACATGCTACGCTGCACGACTTTTTAGCCACTCCACCTTTATCCATGTTCCGGCACGAAACATATATTTTGCGGTCTTTAGGCGCTTTTTTGCGTAGTTCGATCAGTGTTTTCGGGCAGGCTTTCACACAAGCCCCGCAAGCTACGCACTTGTCATCGTCCACTTCAGGAAGGCCGGTAACAGGATTCATGTGCAGGGCATCGAAATCGCATGACACAGCACAGTCGCCACAACCCAGACATCCGTAAGAACAACCGGTGTCGCCCGCATAAAGCGATGCAGCAACGGCACACGACATAGTCCCGTCGTAAATGTTTGTTTTTGGGCGATGTTCACAGGTTCCGTTGCATCGGACAACAGCAACTTTCGGATCTTTCTTAACAGCTTCAATTCCAAGAATTCCGGCGACTCCGCTCATACAATCGTTTCCGCCAACCGGGCAAAAAAGATCAGCCAGCTCGCCCTTGCTGACACAGGCATCGGCAAAGGCACGGCATCCGGCAAAACCACAACCACCGCAGTTAGCTCCCGGCAAAGCTGCCTCAACCAGATCGATCCGTGGATCTTCGTAGACTTTAAACTTTTGCGCGACAAAATACAGAATGATCGCCGACAAAGTTCCGATGATACTTAATGTGAGGATAGTATAAATAATAATCGTACTCATACAGTTAGATTAATTTGTAGCAGAGATTTTGAATTCAAAAGTGCTTTTGAATTTATTCCTGAAGATATAAAGAAAACCATAATAAGGTATCAGAACGGCAAGTGATAATAATCCGGATAAACCGTCATTGTGTGTAATAACGAGGCTTAAAATCAGGACTCCAAAAACAAGTAAAAAAGGCAGAATGTAGCCATAAAAAGCTGCTTTATATCCCTGAGATTGATGTCCGATAATATTTACCGGTTGCCCGGGGTAGTAATTCCCGGAGAAATGGGTGATCTCAATTTCCTTTTCTTTCATATCAGAAGCAAGACAAGCTCCTTTAGCATGACAAGAAGAACATGCTGAAGCATTGATGATTGCTACTGTGAGTTTGTTTTCAGAAACTTCCTGAATAAATCCGGAATGTACTATCTTTTCTTCCATCACGTTGATCTCTTTTTCCATAAAAATCATGCAAATCTAAAGATGTTTGAATAACTAAACCGACAGTCTTTTTTATTTTTAAATTCCAACCGGTTATTTGAAATTGTTCTAAATAGTCTTGTTTTTTTTTGCTTTTCATCTTACTGACAAACAGATGGTTGTTGACAAGTATGACAAAAGTCATTGTTTTGACTTGTTTTGAGTACTTTGTAATTTGGTAAAATTATCGAACTTTTTCTTCAATAGTTGGAAAAATAAGAAACTAATATCCTGAACCATAGGATGTGGTATACAAACAAACAATTCTGGTTTCAAAAATATGTAATCGATTGCACATTAATGACAATTTGTTCCTGAATGGACCTGATTTGTTCCTTTTAGACCTTACCGTGTCCGAACACGTAAATTTCATGTTGTTGTTTTAAACAATAAATTTACAATTTAATAATTCAGGCAGACCAATTGATTAAGGCAAAAAAAAGCCTCCGGAAACGGAGGCTTTCAAAGTGAATTGCCAGGTTTTACTTGAATTTTTTCAGGAGTTCTTTTACGGCATCTTTATGAACCGTAAATCCCATCATTTTCAGTTTGATGTAATCTTCGTGGAAGAAATAATAGCCAAAATTTGGATTATTCTGATCCACATTTCTTGAACCAGAACTTGAATCTTTTATCAGGTACCAATCTTTTCCAAGGCCTTTGTAATTTTCCAGGTAACCAATCAGCTGCATGCCGTGGTCATCAGTAGTTGTTTCGTTTGAGAACCTGAACTGACGGGCATCTTCATTGATGTATGCCGATGGAATATCGTAATCAGGAATAAGGGCACAATTGGTTTCGCGACTGAATCCTGTCTCCGAAACATCACCCCCGATACTTAAGGAGTAGCCGTTTTTTACCGCATTTTTTAAAGCAGTCATAAATTCGTTCAGCGGAACATTGTAGTAATCTTTACTGTGCCACCAATTGTCGGCCACTTTATATTCAACCTGTTGCCAGTATGGCTCCTGTTTATACGACAGAATTTCAACAAAATCGTCCGGATTTAATTTCAGGTATTCTTTCAGGTAAGTTTGTGGTGTATAAGTTTTTCCTTCAACTACAAAATCTGTTGGCGGAACACCAATGTAATGATTCATGATTGATTTTATCGTTTGTAAACCGAAATCAATATTCCATGCATTTGAAGTTTTCATCGAATTCAGGAAAGCGGTCATTTCCTCCACCATTTTTGCATGACTGTGAAATTTCCGCCCATCGATTAATCCGGAATAGGCTGCATCAGGAACAGCACCATACATTTTCATGATGCGGGCCAGTGCATTTCCTTCCGATCCTTCCGAGAATTCGGAATCGCCTCGTTTTTCAATAAACCGGCGGGCTTTTTCCATGTATTCGCAATAAGCGGAATAGATCTCCGAGATTTCAACTTTTTTGCCTGTTTGACGAAGAACTTCGGATTCGTAAAACGAAGTGGTTGAAAAACTCCAGCAGGTTCCGGCATTTCCCTGAGATTGGGTCGGATTGCTCCAGACTGTTTTATAGAGCGATGGATTATTGGGTAAATCCATGCCGGATTGGTCCATCACAAAGCGCACAAAAGGTTCTTTCTCCTGAAGCTTTTCTTCCACATCTTTTACATCTTTCAGGATCGACTCGTAATAAAAACCTTTGCCTTTATCCTCGGTAACCACTTTCCCTTTACCTACATTCTGGGCTGTGCTGCCCAATACCATCACGGCAAAAACGCCTGTCATTATAATTACTCGTTTCATTTTTTGGATTTTTTTTAGGACCGGAAATATAAGTCATTCTTTTTGTGCACTTCCTGAAGAATGTCAGTTTTTTTTGCGACGCTGGAATTTGGTTAAATCCTCGATTCAATTCGGACAGGACATGTCCTGACCCTACTGTAATCTAGCTGATTGAACTCCAGTCAAATTCGGTATTTTTCATTTTCAGGAGATGATATACGAGAATCTGGTTTTCCTTCGATTCGAGACGGGGATCCACATCCAGAAGGTCAGAAGCCTGGTTGCGGGCATGTTGCAGAATTTCGCCATCGCGTCCCAGATTCGAGATCTTGAGCGAAAAACCGATTCCACTTTGCTGAGTTCCTTCCAGATCGCCCGGTCCGCGCAGTTTCATATCCACTTCAGCAATTTCGAAACCATCGTTGGTTCGAACCATGGTTTCAAGGCGTTTTCGGCTTTCGTTACTGATTTTGTACGACGACATCAGCAAACAGTACGATTGTTCGGCACCACGTCCTACCCGTCCCCGCAGCTGATGCAATTGCGAGAGACCAAACCGCTCTGCACTTTCAATGATCATGACCGAAGCATTCGGTACATCAACTCCGACTTCGATGACCGTGGTGGCCACCATAATCTGTGTTTTTCCTTCTTTGAATAAATTCATCTCGGCATCTTTTTCGGCTGGCTTTAATTTGCCATGAACCATGCTGATCGAATACCGGGGGAAAACCTGTTTTAACAATTCGTATCCATCCTGAACGTTTTTCAAATCGAGTTTTTCCGATTCCTTGATGAGCGGATAAACGATGTAAACCTGACGACCGGCCGTAACCTGATCGCGGATAAAGTCATACACCTGTTTCCTTCGGTTTTCATAATAGTGCAGGGTTTGGATGGGTTTGCGGCCAGGAGGCAGTTCGTCAATCACCGAAACATCCAGATCGCCGTAAACGGTCATTGCCAGGGTTCTTGGGATTGGAGTGGCTGTCATCACCAGAACATGTGGCGGTATAAAATCATTCTTTTTCCATAGTTTGGCCCGCTGCTCTACGCCAAACCGGTGCTGTTCGTCAATAATAACCAGACCTAATTTCTGAAAACTCACTTTCTTTTCAATCAGGGCATGGGTGCCAATCAGCAGTTGCAGACTGCCATTTTCGAGTTGTTCGTGAATCAGGTCACGTTTTGCTTTTCTGGTCGATCCGGTTAACAGGGCAATGTTTATCCCAAGTCCGTCGGTCATTCTTTTGATCGAGTTGTAATGCTGAATGGCGAGAATTTCGGTTGGAGCCATCAGGCTGACCTGGTATCCGTTATCCATGGAAATCAGAGCTGTCATCAGGGCGACTAAAGTTTTTCCGGAGCCAACATCGCCCTGAAGCAATCGGTTCATTTGTTTGCCCGAACCCATGTCTTTCCGGATTTCCCTGACGACTTTTTTTTGTGCATTAGTCAGTTCAAAAGGCAGGTGATTGGTGAAAAAAGTGTTCAGGTTATAGCCAACCTTAGAAAAAACAAATCCTTTGAATACGTCTTCACGCTTGTGTTTCAGGCTTAATATTTTTAATTGTATGTAGAAAAGTTCTTCAAATTTAAGCCTGAAGAGGGCTGTTTTCAATAGATTCGGGTTTTCAGGAAAATGCACCTGCTTTAATGCCTGGGCAAGCGGCATGAGTTTTAATTTTGAGATCAGCGAAGGTGGGAGAGTTTCGTAGATTTTTCCTTCGAGAAGCCCCAATAGGTTAAAAAGAAATTTATTCAGGACTTTGCTGGTCATAAATTTCTTTTTCATGTTTTCGCTGGTGTTGTAGAATGCCTGGAATACACCTGCGCTAACTTGTTTGTTTTCTGCAGGTTCGAGTTCAGGATGTACAATGTTTACTTTTCCGGCGAACACTGTTGGCTTGCCAAAAACAATGTATTCGACATTTGGAAGGATATTGGCTTTGACCCATTTTACTCCCTGAAACCAAAGTAATTCCATCATACCGGAGTCATCGCGGAAATGGGCGATGAGCCTTTGGCGGGCACCTTCACCGCTTGTTTCGAACCGGATGATTTTTCCTTTGAGCTGAATGTAGGTCAAATTGCTGCTGGCTTCCGAAACTTTATAAAACTTAGTCCTGTCGATGTATTTGTAGGGAAAATAATAAAGCAAGTCGTTGAAGGTGAAAATCTTCAATTCTTTTTTCAGCAATTCGGCCCGCTGTGGCCCAACGCCGGGTAAAAATTTGATATCCTGATCTAAAAATTCAGACATACGGCAAATATAAAAATTATCTGACTGAAGTTGTTTGAAGATATATGTTTGCTGTAAGGATTGTTCTTGAGCTGCCGCAACAAAAATTGTTTTTTGTAGTTTTATTGCTGAATGGATTTAAATCTCAGGATTCCTGAATTATATTGTTCAGGAAATAGTTTTTATCGTTAATTTAGGTTTGATTTTTGTAATGAATCCGGGCATGATTAAACTAATCAATTCAAAATTATACATTCAACCAAAAACCATGGAAGCTGTTATCAAACTCGAAAAGATCGTAAAGAACTACAAAGTTGGAACTCAGATTGTAAGAGCATTGCGCTCTGTTTCATTGAATATACACAAAGGCGAATATGTGGCCATCATGGGCGCTTCCGGTTCAGGGAAATCGACCCTGATGAATGTGATCGGTTGTCTGGATACACCTACCAGTGGTTTTTATGAGTTGAATAATCAGGATGTCAGCCATTTGTCGGATGATGAACTGGCCGAAATCAGGAACAAGGAGATTGGCTTTGTATTTCAGACATTTAATTTGCTTCCACGCAATACTGCCCTCGAAAATGTGATGCTGCCTCTGGTGTATGCCGGAGTTAAAAAACAACAGCGTATTATAAAAGCAGAAAAGATTTTAACCGAGGTGGGTTTGGCCGATCGTATTGAACACAAACCCAATGAACTTTCAGGAGGTCAGCGTCAGCGTGTAGCAGTCGCCCGCGCATTGGTAAATAATCCGTGTATTTTACTGGCCGATGAGCCGACAGGTAACCTCGATTCAAAGATTTCAGAAGAAATTATGCAATTGTTTGCCGAGATTCACCGCAAGG
This sequence comes from Prolixibacteraceae bacterium, assembly GCA_049277435.1. Classification (GTDB taxonomy): domain Bacteria; phylum Bacteroidota; class Bacteroidia; order Bacteroidales; family Prolixibacteraceae; genus Aquipluma. The sequence goes on along the minus strand of JBASYJ010000237.1, from coordinate 28,668 downwards.
GAAATACACTGATTATCGTAACGCATGAACAATCCATAGCCATGCATGCACATCGGATCATCCGGTTAAAAGATGGTGAAATTGAAGAGGATTATGTGAATGAAAATCCGGTTTATTAGTTTTTTCTGATACTTTTCGGAATCAAATTTCAGACTTCGTTCTGAATTTATTTTCAGGAATCGTTATACTGAAGTTAAATTCATGAAATGAATGTTCGCAAATTAACCAGCAAATATCGAAATCATGAAAATATATACACGCACAGGCGATAACGGAACCACTGGTTTGGTTGGTGGCACCCGGGTAAAAAAATACGACATCCGGCTGGAAGCTTATGGTACTGTTGATGAGTTGAATTCCTACATCGGTCTGATCCGCTCGAAACAAAACGATAAACACGCTGATGAAGTTTTAGAAAAGATTCAGCATAAATTGTTTGTAATCGGTTCGAATCTGGCAACAGAAGATTCGCTGGAAACGATTAAAAAGCAGATGCCCTGTAAAAAATCGGATGTTGAAATGCTTGAAAATGAAATGGACTTGATGATCGCGGTATTGCCTGAACTCCGGAATTTTATTTTGCCCGGAGGCTCCGAAACTTCGTCGTTTTGCCATGTGGCACGCACCGTGTGCCGAAGAGCTGAACGAAGGATCATTGAACTGGCTGAAAAAGCTGAAGTGGATACAAACCTGATCAAATACATTAACCGCTTATCGGATTATTTATTTCTTCTTTCCAGAAAGGTTATGCTGGATCAGAATCTGCCGGAAATATTATGGAATCCGGAGTTGAGTGAATAAACAAGTACAACGTTTGCAGAAACCATTTTTTTGTTATATTCGCAAAAGTTTAAAAAAACGAGTTAAAAACCTCCTAATTTTTAGAATATATGTACTGGACACTTGAATTAGCCTCTAAACTAGAGGATGCCCCTTGGCCAGCAAGTAAGGATGAATTGATCGATTTTGCTATCCGCAGCGGTGCACCACTTGAAGTTATTGAAAATTTGCAGGAGATTGAGGACGAAGGAGAAATTTACGAAAGTATTGAAGACATCTGGCCCGATTATCCGAGTAAAGATGATTTCTTTTTCAATGAAGATGAATATTAGTTTTCAATAGAAGATAAAAAAGCAAGGCGATCGCCTTGCTTTTTTGTTTTTTATTCCTGCTGTAACTCGTTTTTCACCGGAAGAGGCGGAACTTTGGATTTCGCCTTTGGTTCTGCCGGTTCTTTTACCGGAACAACTGGATGCCTGAAAATATCGTCCCTGTTTTTTGGCCTGATGTCGGCCTGCCAGTTGAATCCAGGAAGTAGTTTATCCCCGTCATCGATCGTCTCAAGCGGTTTCAGTTCGCCTTCAGGCTTGTTAATGAATGCGATCTTTTTCACTTTGCCTTTATTCAAATAAATGGTAATGTTGCTGCTTTCGGCTTTGTTTAGTCCGATTACGCCATCCTGATTGCGGGCATAATAATTCGACTGACCATTTCCGTCGACATCAATTTTTTCCAGGTTATTCTGACGGATGAAGCCGGTCATGTTTTTACCCTTTATCTGGTTGAACCGAATGCTGTCGTCTTCCATCGCAATAATAAATGCATCGTCTTTCATTTTAACTTCATCCCGATCTTTGCTGCGATTGATCATTTCAATGTAATTGGCCGTGATCTGATTTTTATTCGACCAGATAACCGGATCGGTAAACAGCTGGATGGTTGAATCTTTTGACCAATACGCCAGCGAGTCACATTTTCCCTGAAAATCTTCCCTGAAAAACCTGACTTTGTACCAGGCCAGTACCAGGCGGGCATCTTTCTTTTTTTCCGCGCTCAGACTGTCGGCAGCCATCTTTTCTGTTGCCGGATTTTCAGGTTTAATTGAATCAAGAGTTAATCCATGTGTTTTTATGTAGGAAGAAAGCAGCGAATCGGGGGCCATTTCGTTTTCGACCTTTCCCACCAGGTATAACGAATCATCCGCAAGTGGTTTAGTCGTTAATGAATCCAGGGTCTGGGTATTCATATTTGGAAGGGATGCTTTTTTTATAGACTTTGTTTTTTTTGAACTGGTGGTATCCGGCATGGTCATCAGCCGGTCGGCATGCAGAAACAAGGAATCAGTTTCGGAATATTGAATCAGCATGGCTGAATCGGTGGCTGAGGCAATTTTACTAATATCGTTGTATTGAATCCGGTTTCCAACCACAATAATTTTGTTTTCGATATCCTGTATGTGTCCGTGACCAAGCGCCAGACCTTCGCCTTTTTCCTTGTCGTAAAAAATGGAATCCGCTTTTACTGTTCTGGTTTCATTCCAGATCCGTGGTTTTTTTGTCAGTTGTGCAAATCCTTTCATGCTGTCGTACCATCCGAATTCAGAATACAACGTGTCTTTTTCGTTGAAAATATAAGTTGGTCCTTCCATCAACACCTTTTTCGTTTCGGTCATGTATATCAGCGTGTCCGATTTAATTCTGTAGTCTTTGGTAACCACATCCACGTCGGTTTTGAACAAGGCTTTCCTGTCGTTTACGTAATACAACCCAACCACCGAAGTCAGGACATTGGTTGAATCTTTTACTGTTCCGGAGTAATTGTAAGAAGCAAGATCGTTGATCATGGAGTAATCCAGTGAATCGGTGGTCAGTGTGATTTTTTTATCGATCAACTTTACGTTCCGGCGGGCCCTGGCCAGTTTGGTTTCTCCATCGTAGTGAATAAAATCGGCATACATGTTCAGGGTATCGCCGCGAACAATATGAACGTGGCCAAACGCGTCAACAGTATTTGAGGTGGTGTACGAATACAGGCTGTCGCACCACATGATTGCACCGTCGACAGTGATTTGCACATTGCCGAGCAGGCGCTGTGCGTTGGCAATAATACGTGCGTTATGGTCGAGCAGGTCGCAGTGGATAATGTCGACTTTTTTACGCTGTTGTGCCAGTGTTTTTCCTGAAGAAATCAGAAAAAGAAGAAATCCGGCTAAGCCAATCCGGGCAAATAGTTTAATATAGGAATGTATTTTTGCCATCAATTATTTCATCAGTTCAGCAATGATATCTTCAACCGAAAGGTTTTCAGCTTCGGCTTTGTAGTTTTTTATAATCCGGTGACGCAGAATACTTACCGCAACTTTTTTAATGTCGTCGATGTCGGGAGAATATTTTCCCTGTAGCGCAGCCAGCGTTTTGGCACCCAAAACCAGGTATTGCGAAGCCCGGGGGCCTGCACCCCATTTCAGGTATTTGTTGGTGATCGGTGCGGCCAGTTCAGTATTCGGACGTGTTTTTGCCGACAAGGTCACTGCATATTTAAGCACATTTTCGTTTACCGGAACTTTCAGCACCAAATCCTGAAAATAGCGGATTTCTTCCTTGCTGATGATTTCATTCAGGTGGCTGGAAAAGTCGGAAGTCGTATTTTTTACAATAGTTAATTCATCGGCAAATTTTGGATAATCGAGCCAGATCGAAAACATGAAACGGTCGAGTTGTGCTTCGGGCAATGGATAAGTTCCTTCCTGTTCAATCGGGTTTTGAGTGGCCAGAACAAAAAACGGCTTATCCAGAATGTGTTTTTCGCCGGCTGCGGTAACCGAACGCTCCTGCATGGCTTCGAGCAGTGCAGCCTGAGTTTTTGGCGGAGTACGGTTTATTTCGTCGGCCAGAATGATGTTGGCGAAAATAGGCCCGCGGATAAATTTAAATTCACGGTTTTTATCCAGAATTTCGGTTCCGATAATGTCGGATGGCATCAGGTCGGGAGTAAACTGAATGCGTTTGTATTGTAGTCCCAGAACTTCGGCAATGGTATTTACAAGCAATGTTTTAGCCAATCCGGGAACGCCGATCAGCAAACAATGGCCACGGCTGAACATGGATACCAAAACCTGGTCAATAATTTCGTCCTGACCATAGATTCGTTTTTTGATCTCTGTCCGTAATTCGCCAAATTTACTGCTTAGCGCATTCACCGCTTCAACTTCGTTTCTGAAATTCATCTTTTCAATTTACTATTCTGTTATCATATTAAACAAGATAAAGATTGACCTTATTCTTGATATTCTATCATCCCTGTTTTTAGATTGCCCCGGAAGAGTGGAACTCATTTGATCATGTGTTTTATTCCTGCGCGAGGTATCCTTTCATTGCCAAACCCCGGCTTGAAAGCCGGGGTTACATATATTTCGCCCTGACAGGGCTGAAAAAAATCTTAGAAGCCATTCATGCCAGGAATCCGGATCCTGGAACTTTTATTTGATCCAGCCTGCGTATTTGAAATTGCAGTTGATGTAGGAATCGTCGATGTGAACGTAAGTTCCGGTCTGCTTTTCGCGTATCCAGCTGTCAAGTGTTTTTTCCTTTTTGGTAGCCATGTACATGTTGCTCAGTTCCACATAGTCATCGCGCATGTTGGCTTTGTGAGCGTTGGTTTTTTTTAGAAGCTTTACTATTTTATATACCGGTTTTTGTTTTTCGTCGATGGTCTGAAATGGCTTTGAAATTTCATTGATGTTCATGTTGGTGATAATTTTGCTCACGTCCGGATCAAGTTCATTCAGTTTCCATTTTGCCTCACCTGTTTCAGGACTGATGACCACACCACCATTGTTGCGTGAATTTTTGTCGTACGAATAACGCATGGCCGCATCTTCGAAGGTGAAAGTTCCTTTACGGATAAAATCAGCAATACTGTCGATTTGTCCAAACGCTTTTTTCATAGCTTCAGGAGAGACTTTGGGTTTCATCAGGATATGACGGGTTTTTAGCAATTCGCCCTTACGGTCGACTACCTGAATGATGTGGTATCCAAATTCACTTTTTACGACATTCGAGATTTTATCCCCCTTCAGGTTAAAAGCGGCTGCTGCGTATGCCGGATCAAGGTTCCCGCGACCCATATAATCAAGGTCACCACCGTTACGCGAGGAGCCTGGATCTTCAGAATAAAGCACAGCCATTGGGGCGAATCCGCTTTCACCGCTTTCGATACGACGTTTCAGGTCGCGGAGCGTGGCCTTGATACGATCTTCTTCTTCCAGACTGACAATGGGCTGAACAACAATCTGTGCATATTCGATTTGTGTATCGATCTGTGGAATTTCTGCAGGAGGAAGGTTTTTAAAGTTGTAGCGGACTTCAGCCGGCGTAACCGTTACTTTATCCAGGATTTTTTGCTGCATCTGCTGGGTCATTTGCTGGTTACGGATCACATCTTCCATGTCAGCTTTCAGATCGGTGATCGATTTTTTGAAATAGGCTTCCACTTCTTTTTCGGAACCCAGATGCGATACAAAATATTGGATTCGCTGCGCTAACTGCTGGTTTAACTGGCTGTCGCTAACTGTGATGGTTGTGTCGTTCTCAGCTTCAGCCAAAAGTAGTTTTTCGACCAGTAAATTTTCAAGTATTTCACACTTCATATCTCCGTCAGAAGTAATGCCCTGAGCCTGTTGCTGTTGGTACATTTCTTCGATATCCGACTTCAGGATGATATTTTTTCCGACAACGGCAACAATCTGGTCGACAACTTTATCCTGTGCCTGAACCGGATTGCTCAGAATCACCGATCCTGTCAGGATAAATAAACCAATTAGTTTTTTGATCATAAACGATTATTTTTTTGTTTTATATAGCTTTACTTTATTCTTGTCAAGGCCTTCCTTGTAAATGTCTTTCTCAATTTCCTTCAGAAACTCGATCTTCTGTTTGCTCAGAATCAGGTTCCTGATGTCGTTTTGCACATATTCGATGGGTGAGACCTGTCCGGCAAGCCTGAAGTCACGAATGTATACCAGGTAATAATAATTCATATCGCTGCTTTCGATAAACCGGTTACGCTGAAGCAACTTGTTTTGATCGGTAACATCAACCGTTGTATATTTGAAAACCAGATCGGCAGCAACCCATTGATCGTTAAAGCGATCGTAAGCTTTTGCATAGCTCAGGCAATATTCGTTTAGCCTGGCCTGTTTTTCCGGATCGTCAGTGGCACATAAGTCTTTTAGGTTTTCCGGATCCGAAACCTCCAGTGGAACCTGAATGTAGATGGCTTTAACGATATTTCGGTTCAGGATAAAACTTTCATTGTGTTCCCTGAAATATTTCTCAACATCAGAATCTTTTACAGTCGTATCCATTTTCTCTTTCACCAGTTCATTTTTATACCGGTAAACGATCAGCGAGTTGCGGTATTCTTCCAGTTCGCGGCTAACATCCTTCATTTCGGCATTCAGGTTCTCTTCAGCCTTTAAAAGTAAAAGTTCGCGCTGAACCCATTTTTTGATGTAGTCGTCAGCCCACAAAGTACTATCCGTATCATCCAGATAATCAGGAATGTTTAACGTGAGTTCGTCTATGGTTAAAATCTTTTCTCCAACTTTGGCAACAGGTTCGCCCCGGTCTACGATCAGGTCGCATGCTGTAAGCACACCAAACATTAGCAGGATATAAACTCCGTATTTTCTCATTCTACCATCGGAATTTTCTTCAGTAATTTTTTGTTAACAGTGATTGGATATTTCTTTTTTAGGGAGGCAATCCATTCTTTTTCAATTTGTTCCTGAAAGTCAGAGGAGTAAAGTCCCCATGCTTCTTTCAGTAACTTCAGTTCGTTTTCTGATTTATTTCCGTGCACAAAGGTAGTAGTTTCATTAAAATCTGCGGGTTTTGGACCGCTCCAAATGAAATAATCCACAATTGGGTTGTCACCCTTCTCTGCAGCTACATCCGTTATCACCACATTGTTTTCTGTAGGCGTGTTGAACAAGTCGCTGATTTCCTGTTTGCTGAGTTCTTTTTCATCGAGCAGGGTTTCAAGTTTTGAGCGCATGTCTGGGTCTTTTGTTGTAATGATCCAGCCTTTATAACGTTCGCCCCAGTAATATTTTTTATCGGTTTGGTTGAAATAATTTTCCAAACGAACAGAGTCGGTTGAGGCAACATCCCAGATTTTGTCTTTTGAAATATTGAACAGCAAAATTCCGTCGTGGTATTCCTGATAAACACGGGCAAAATCAGGATGTTTGTTTTCCAACTGTGTGTTTTCGTAGTCCAGTAATTTTTGATTGATGCACTTATCGAGCTGGTTTTTCAACTCAGTTCCTGAATTCGGAATGGATGGGGTAAAATTCTGACTGATTAAATAGTCTTTAAAATCTCCGGAACTGATCGTTTGATTGGCAAAGCTGACCAGCTGACTTTGTTTGACTGCATCTGGTAATTCTTTTTTTGTGGTGTCCGAAATCAGGAGTTCCAGTTTTTTGAAATTTTCTTCGTTAATTTTCAATCCATATTCAGCACGTAATTTCCGGTCAAAAGCTTCGTCGCTGTATTTGCTGATTGCCGGATTTTGTTTGATTTTGGTTTCCAGTTCGGGACGTAATTTTTCAAACGGCTGGGTGGTTCGCAATTCAATTCGTTTGATGATGTGCCAGCCGTAAGGAGTGCGGATTACCGGTGAAATTTCGCCATCGGTTTTCAATGCGAAAGCTGCCTCCACAAATTCAGGAACCATATTCGTTGGCGAGAACCAGCGCATTTCGCCACCCACAATTGAGGTTTGCTTGTCGTCGGAAGATGTTTTTGCCAATTCTGCAAAATCTGCTCCTGAAGTGGCTTTTTGCCAGATACTGTCGGCGGTGAGTTTTAATTTGGCAATTGTTTCTTCGCTGGCCTGCTGCGGAAACATTTTCATGATGTGGGCCACTTTAATTTCGCCGGGAGTGATTCGTTCATCATGAACTTTTATGATGTGATAACCAAAACGGGTGCGGATGATTTCGGAAACCTGACCAACAGGTGTACGGTAAGTCGCATCTTCAAACGGATAAACCATTTGAAATGCGCTGAAATAGCCAAGTAATCCTTTGTTCTGTGCGGCCGATGGATCTTCTGATGTTTTGGCTGCTACTTCATTAAAATCGGCTCCATCAAGTATTCGTTTTCGAAGGTCCGAGATTCTATTCCATGCTGCCAAAGTATCGGCAGGCGAAGATTCCGGAGTAACGCGAATCAGAATATGACTGGCTTTTCGTTCGTGTTTAGTCCGGTAATAGGCAGTTTGAACCATTTCTTCGTTGTAGGAAACATCAGTGAGATATGGTTTTGCCAATTCGGCACGGTAGCCTTTTAGTTCATTCACAAACGAGCTAATGGTATCGTAACCAAGTTTTTCAGCTTCAAGTACTTTCAGCTTAAAATTGGTGTATAAATCTAGGTAGTCGGTTGGTGTTTTCCGGTCTTTTTCGTCCAGAATATTGGTGTTGTTTTTTTTGTAGTTGGCTACGAATTCATCCAAACTCACTTTTGTATCGCCAATCTTCATGAGAATTTCTTCTTTTTTCTGTGCTGTAGCAGAAAGGCTGATCAATGCAAAAAGCAGAATGAATAATGATTTCATCATGTTTCTCATTTTACTTGAAAAATTGTAGGTTTTTAAAATTTTCATCGGGAAAAATAAGTAGGAATTTAGTTAATTAGGATTCATATTCAGTTAACAACCAGTAGGGTGAACTGGAATTTGATTTTGGTTGGATTCGTGATGGTCCGGATGTGAAAAACGAGTGATTCAGCATTATCGTGAACTGTAATTGGGTGATTCACTGGTTATACTGATGTCGTGCGGATGACTTTCAATTATTCCGGAGTTGGTAATTCGCATGAATCGGGCATGTTGCAGGGCTTCGATATTTTTAGCGCCGCAATATCCCATTCCGGCCCGCATACCACCGGTAAGCTGCAGGAGTACTTCATCGAGCGAACCTTTGTAAGGTACCCGGGCAACAATTCCTTCCGGAACCAGTTTTTTTATGTCGTCTTCCATGTCCTGAAAATAGCGGTCTTTTGAACCCGACTGCATGGCTTCTACCGAACCCATGCCACGGTATGATTTAAATTTTCGTCCCTGAAAAATAATGGTGTCGCCCGGTGATTCTTCCACTCCGGCAAATAACGAACCGGCCATGATTGAATGTGCTCCGGCTGCAATCGCTTTTACAATATCTCCGGAATAACGAATTCCACCGTCGGCAATAACCGGTACACCCGTTTTTTTGATCGCTTTGCTGACATTGTAAATAGCCGAAAGCTGAGGAACGCCAACACCGGCAATGACCCGGGTTGTGCAAATTGAGCCTGGACCAATCCCAACTTTCACCGCGTCAGCACCTGCCAGGACCAAATCGGTTGCCGCTTCAGGAGTGGCAATGTTTCCGGCAATAAAGTCGATTTCAGGATATTTATTTTTAACCTTTTTGAGCATGTCGAGCACATACATCGAATGCCCGTGTGCCGTGTCGATCACGATCGCATCCACCTGGGCGCGGACCAGTTCATCGACCCGGTCAATAGTATCGCTGGTAATTCCGATGGCAGCAGCCACCCGGAGCCTGCCTTTCTGGTCCTTCGATGCCAGAGGTTTGTCTTTTGCTTTGGTGATGTCTTTATAGGTGATCAATGCGATAAGTTTGTTTTCCTTATCGACAACCGGTAGTTTTTCAATTTTATGATGCTGAAGGATATCTGAAGCCAGTTCGAGCGTGGTTGAAGCGTTTGTTGTAACCAGATTGTCTTTGGTCATCACTTCTGAAACCAGCTTATTCATGTTGTTTTCGAAACGAAGATCGCGGTTGGTAACAATGCCGACCAGGCAACCTTTGCTGTCAATCACCGGAATGCCACCGATTTTATAGGTTTTCATCAGGCCAATGGCATCACGAACAGTTTTTTCTTTTGAAATTGTGATCGGATCGAAGATCATTCCATTCTCTGCCCGTTTTACACTGGCAACCTGATTGGCCTGCTCAGTAATGCTCATGTTTTTGTGGATCACACCGATGCCACCTTCACGGGCTATAGCAATGGCCATCACAGAGTTGGTAACCGTATCCATTGCAGCTGTTACAATTGGCGTGTTGAGCCGGATATTCCGCGAGAACCAGGAAGTCAGTTCAACTTCGCGCGGTAATACTTCTGAATATGCCGGAATTAACAGAACATCATCAAAAGTCAAACCTTCGGATACAACTTTATCGGCAAAAAACGACATTTATTTGTATTTTAATATTCTGGGTAAACGACAAAGCTACAAAAAAATAAAGTACAAATGTCCCGATTTTTTCGGGCAAAGCAAGCCTATAAAATCTAATGTATCTTAAAATTTGTTAAGTAGATTCATGGTTCGGGAGATTTGAAATCACTGGAATAAGTTCGAATCCAATTCAAGACGTCTATTCATTGTATTGGAAAAGCTGTTAAATTTGAATTCAATAAAAATATCCAATCTTGAGCGAATTCACACAAATATTGACCAAATACTGGGGCTATGCGGCTTTTCGTCCTCTGCAGGAAGAAATTATCCGGTCGGTGGCGAAAGGCAAGGATACGCTCGGGCTGATGCCAACCGGTGGAGGAAAGTCTGTTACCTATCAGGTGTATTCGCTTTCACGTCCGGGTATTTGTCTGGTTGTTACTCCGCTGATCGCTTTAATGAAAGATCAGGTCGAAAATCTGAATCAACGGGGAATAAAAGCGCTGGCCATTTATTCAGGAATGACCAGCCTGGAAATAAAGATTGCGCTCGACAATGCTGCCTGGGGAAATTACAAGTTTCTGTACCTGTCGCCTGAACGCATTGCCACGGAACGATTCCGGGAAAAAATACACCAGCTGGATGTGAACCTGATTGCCGTGGATGAAGCTCATTGTATTTCGCAATGGGGTTACGATTTCAGGCCTTCATATTTGAAGATTGCAGAACTTCGGGAGCTTTTGCCCGATATTCCGGTTCTGGCGGTAACTGCCACTGCCACTTCTCAGGTCATCGACGATATTCAGGATCAGCTTAAATTTAAAACAAAAAATGTACTTCGGACCAGTTATTTCAGGGGAAACCTGGTTTACCTGGTGCGCAATGAGGAAGACAAGGTAAATTATTTACTGAAGGCCGTGCAAAAAGCCAAAGGTACCGGAATCGTATATGTGAAAAGCCGGAAGCAAACCCGGGAAATCAGCGATTCTCTCCGGAAGAATAAAATCTCGGCCGACTATTATCACGCCGGACTGAGTTCTAAAATCAGGTCGTCGAAACAGGAAGCCTGGAAGAATGGGAGTTGTCGGGTAATTGTTTCCACCAATGCTTTTGGGATGGGAATCGACAAGGCCGATGTGCGGTTTGTCATTCATCTGGAAGCACCCGATTCGGTTGAAGCTTATTTCCAGGAAGCAGGCAGGGCAGGGCGTGACGGAAAAACGGCCTGGTCAGTCTTACTGTATAACAACAGCGACAAAATCAGGTTGCAGAAAAATGTGGATAAGTCGTTTCCGGAGCCGGAAGTAATAAAACGTATTTACGAAGCCATTTGTAACTTTTACCAGCTTGCCGTTGGTTTTGGTAAAAACCAGTCGTTCGAATTTAACATGGGAACTTTTGCCTCGAATTTTTCATTTCAGATTACAACTGTTTACAACAGTCTTAAAATATTGCAGCGCGAAGCTTATCTGGAACTGACTGACGAATTGGATAATCCATCGAAAGTGTATTTCCTGGTCGATCGCGATGATTTGTATAAATTTCAGGTGGCAAATGCTGAATTCGATGGATTTATTAAGTTGCTTCTGCGGTCGTATACCGGTTTGTTTACCAATTACGTTGCCATTGACGAAACTCTGCTGGCTAAGCGGGCCAATGTGAATCCCGATCTGGTATACCAGTTTTTGGTCAGGCTCAGGACTCAGAAAGTCATCGATTACATTCCGCAGAAAAAAACTCCGTATCTCATTTTCACCAAAGAACGAATTGATATTGACCGGTTGAAAATAACGAAGGAGAATTACACCGACCGCAAACTCGATTACATGAAACGGGTCGATGCTGTGATTCATTATGCTTCTTCGGGGCACAAATGCCGCAGTCAGCTTTTGCTTCAGTATTTTGGCGAAAATGATTCGCTTCGTTGCGGAAAATGTGATGTTTGTCTGGAGCGCAATGAGTTGAATCTGAGTAAATATGAGTTCGATAGCATTAGTGAACAGGTGAAAAGAATATTGCTTGAACCCTGTTTCTACGAAGAATTACTTGCCCGGGTGGAGGGTAAATCTGAAAATGCAGTTAAGATCATCAGGTGGCTGCTCGAAAACGAAAAGATTGTTTACCGGGTTGATAACCGGATGGAATGGCGGTAAAACAATTTCAGTCACAGTTTCCGGTAAACTCAGGACTTTTTTTGAACACTGTGACTGAAAACGGTAAACTCCGTAGCTTGGTTTTCATTCAGTATCTGGTTCATTTAGACTAATATTTGTTATTAAATCCGGGCTTAAACCTTCTGAATAAAAATTCTTTATACTTTTGCACCATATTTTTAGTATCCCTTTCATGATTGAAGAAGAATTGAATAGTCTTGTTTATTCAAAAAATGTAATTGAATTAATTACTGTAGCCAACGAATTTTGCAGTTTTTTGGAACGTTCGGAAGAAATGGATTCTGTGGATTTCTTAAGCCGTCTGCAAAAGATATTGCCACTTTTGTATTTGAAAACCAGCTTGTTGCCCGCATTCGAATATGAGGCTGAAGATGATCTGGAGAAATATGTTTCTGAAGTGGATTACAACCTGATTCAGCAGAAAGTGCTTCGCCACACCGGTGCCAACGACGATTATCAGGAGATTTTTGATTCAGGAATGCAGTTCAGCGAATCGGCACTGACCGAAAGTATTGCTGAAGATATGGCCGATATTTATCAGGACCTGAAGGAACTGGTTATGTCGTTTCGCACACTCAATGAAGAAGTTATGTTACAGGCCATCTTCGAATGCCAGACTAATTTCGCACAATTCTGGGGACAGAAATTAGTAAATTCACTTCGTGCTGTTCACAACATAATTTACAGTGAAAATCAGGCGGATGATGATTTAAATTCAGGAAAGGCAGCAAAGAAGGATCAGAAAAATACAAACAGGAAACCCGATTGGCTTACTGACCGGTTTTCTTATCAGGAGGGAGAATAGAGCATGTACAGGGAAAGTATAGATAAGGAAGAACTGGCGGAATTACCACTGGTTCAGTTTGAAGGAAAAATTCTATTGGTTGAATCGAGGGAAGATTATCTGGCTTCGATCGAATATCTTTCGCAGCAAACTCTTCTTGGCTTCGACACTGAAACCAAACCCGCATTTAAAAAGGGGGTTGTAAACGAAGTCGCTTTGTTGCAACTTTCTACCGAAAATCATGCATTTTTATTTCGCCTGAATAAAATAGGATTGGGAAATGCCCTGAAAGGTATTCTTGAGAATCCTGAAATTCAAAAGATTGGGGTGGCTATTCGTGACGACATCAAGGGCCTGCAAAAACTGAATAGTTTTAAACCCGGTGGATTTGTCGAACTTCAGGATCATGTGAAGGATTTTGGCATTCAGGACTTCAGCCTGAAAAAAATATCCGCCATTGTGCTGGGCTGCCGCATCTCGAAATCGCAACGCATTACCAATTGGGAGGCTCCTGAACTGACCGAAGCACAGCAGATTTATGCCGCCACCGATGCCTGGATTTCTCACCGGATTTACGAATCGCTAAATCAACAGTAAACATGTCGAATAAATATAGCCGGGTTATTTTGTTATCCGGAAAGGAACAATCTCTCCAGCGTTTCCATCCATGGGTATTTTCCGGAGCCATTAAAGAGATTATTGGTCGGGTTGAAGAAGGTGATGTGGTTGAGGTCTACTCCAATAAAAATGAATTTCTGGCCATCGGTCACGTTCAGATTGGTTCCATTGCCGTCCGCATTTTTTCGTTCGAAAAAGTAGAGCCCGATTTTAATTTCTGGAAAGGAAAACTGGAAAGCGCTTTTGAAGTGCGTAAAAAACTCGGTTTGGCAGATAATCCGGATACGAATGTTTACCGCCTGGTGCATGGCGAAGGCGATGGCCTGCCGGGACTGATCGTCGATTTTTACAACGGAACCGCTGTGATGCAGGCGCATTCAGCCGGTATGTACCTGATTCGTGAAATCCTTGCAAAAGCAATCAAAGAAGTAATGGGCGACCGGCTGGTTGCCGTTTACGATAAAAGTGAAAAAACCGTGCCTTTTAAGGCTGGTCTGGAAGCAAAAGACCAGTATTTACTGGGACAATCCGAAGTTTTTGAAGTTCAGGAACACGGGAACCGCTTTAATGTGGATTGGGTGGAAGGCCAGAAAACCGGCTTTTTTGTCGATCAGCGCGAAAACCGACGCCTGGTGCAGGAATATTCGAAAGAGCGCAGTGTGCTGAATATGTTTTGCTATTCAGGCGGATTTTCGTTTTACGCCATGCGTGGCGGTGCACAACTGGTTCATTCGGTTGATTCGTCGGCCAAAGCCATCGACCTGACCAACGAAAATGTGAAACTGAACTTCCCCGGAGATACCCGTCACGAAGCCTTTGTAGCCGATTGTTTCGATTACATGGACCAGAACAAAGACAAATATGATCTTATTATTCTCGACCCTCCGGCTTTTGCCAAGCACCGTGGCGCCTTGCCGCAAGCCTTGAAAGGTTACAAACGCCTTAACCTGAAAGCCTTTCAACAGATTGCCCCGGGTGGAATTCTGTTTACGTTCAGTTGTTCGCAGGTGGTTACCAAAGATAAATTCCGCGAAGCTGTATTTTCAGCGGCTGCCATTTCTGGTCGCAAAGTGCGCATTCTAAACCAGCTCGTTCAACCCGCCGACCATCCGGTTGACATGTACCATCCTGAAGGTGAATATTTAAAGGGATTGGTGCTGTACGTGGAATAGTTTCAGGTTTCAAATTTCAGGTTCCAAGTTGCGCTTGCATTAAGCGATTTTCGGATTTTGGAAATTTAATTATTCAAATTTCTCTGTGGAAATCTGAGTAATCTGTGGTGAAAATTTAAGAACAAGGGCCTTGCAAAATCTGCAAAGCCCTTTTCTGATTGTGTATTTGGAGTGGATTAGAGCGTACTTAATTTGGTCACCACTTTCTTTTCGTAGACATAAACATAGTTTCCGTCGCGTGATAAGGTGGTTGATGCACCGGTTCTGGCCTTGAAATCCTTGTAAACACAGGTGTTCAGATCAAAAGTTCCTATGTCGGCTTTGTCGGTTTTCATCACCAGGATGTTACCTACACGATCTTCCAAAAATGAAGTTCTGTATTTTCCTGAATGCAGCAGATCTCCTGAGTTGACATCGAAAGTTGAAACACCTTTTTCGCCAACCACCACGATCACATCGTTTTTAAAAGGTTGGATCTGGGTAGCCAGTCCAACTCCGCCTTTGGCAACCGGGACTTCATATTTTTCTTTTCCGGTGGCAAGATCCAATGAATACAAGGCTTTTCCGCTGCACACAATGGTGTTGCCGTTGAACGTAATCATGTTTGTAATTCCTTTGCGGAAGCGTTCCGATTCCCAAACCAGTTTTCCGTCGGAAGTATTTAAAGCTTGTATGCCACAAGGATTAACATTCTCAAACTCAACGACAATTTCCTTTACCCATTGCTCTCCAACTCTGACCAGTTTATAATACTGTTTTTCGACCACGCCTCCGATTTGCAGCAATACTTTTCCATCGACGATTGTCATCCCCGGAATGGCTTTTGCATCTTTAATTTCAGGCGAAGTCCAGATTAATTTTCCGGTGTTGAGGTCATATTTTTTGACGTACTGTTTGCTTCGGCTTAGCATATCGAGCACATAAACATCCTGCCCATCGACCACCGGATCGGCAACTGCACCGTAAACTCCAAACGCTTTGGCCCCGAGTGGTTTACCAACTACCCGTTCCGGAGTAAAATCGAATGCTGCCGACCATACTTTTGCCCCGGTTTTGTAATCGTAAACCTGCATCCCGTTCAGGCGAAGGAATACTTTATTGTCGCTGACACTCAGATCATAAACTGGTTCACGGGTTATTACTTTCTTTTCAGCCAGCCCGATGTAGGTATTTTCCCAAAGAATTTCGCCGTTTTTTAAGTTTATCCGGGCAATCTGGTTTTTAAATCCGGCAAATAATGCTTCAAGCGCGGTAGGTTTAAAATTAACCATGGTGAGTGTATGGTCTGTTCCGTTGAAATAATACTGACCAACTACACCTTTAAATTTTTCGGTGCTCCACAATTCTTCACCTGTCTGCGCCCTGATATAAACCAATTCTTTTTTCAGGGTAATGGCGAAACAATCTTCTTCTGCAATATAGGTGATCGAACTTTCATCAACATCCTGGTATTTGTCGGTAGTCCAGAGCGACTGGCCGGTTTCGAGGTTGAAGCAGGCAATCTGGTCTTTACCCAGTTTGCGGTCGAACAAAAAGATGGTATTCGATGCCCAAAACGGAATTAATTCATCAATTTTCCGGAGTTTGGGAGCAATGTCGTTGAATGATCTGGTCCAGATGATTTTTCCTGAATTGTTGTCGAACAAAGAGATTTCCTTATCCGAAGCAGCATAGCTATGCTCGCCCTCGAGCGATGTTCCGGAGAACTGAATTTGATGCGGCAGCTTGGTTTCCCAGATGGTGGTCATGTCCTCCTGAGCTTTTGCCCAGGCAACCGAAAGCAACATAAGTGCTAAAGTCAAGATTTTTTTCATGATAATTTGTTTTAGAATTTAAATGTATAGCTGAATTTATAGTCCTTATTTTTAGGCATTTTAAAGCTGAACTGAAAGTCCATGATTTTATCTTTCAAAGCATTTTGAGAAGGAATGTTTCCGTTCTTTTTATCCGCAACAAAAACTGAAACGACCTGGCCTTTATTCCGGATAGTCAGCTGAAGCGTGTATTCGCCGGTGACATGCGATTTCTGTGAAAACTTGTACAAAGCTCCTTCAGGAGAAGTCATGGCTTGGTCCAATTCAAGATTGGCCTGTTTGATCACTTCTTCTTTCATTTCAATCAGTTCGGGCTTTTGTGCTTTTAAACTGACTGCGATAACCAAGAGAATGGTAATGAGAAAGAAAAAAGTCAGGAGTAGTTTTTTCATCTGTGTAATTATTTGTTGTTTCGATTTATTCTTCTGATTCGATATTCCATTTCACCAGCTGATTTCCCATGGCGATGAGGATAGACTGATTATCCGGCAAAATAATGAAAGACGGGCGCGAATCGTGAAGCAATTTTTCGCCTTCCACTTTTTCGAAAAGGCGGCTACCCAGTTCGAAGCGTTTGTCGAGTTCGCCGGTTTCGTAGTTATACACATGCATTTCCTGAAAACGGTTTCCTTTCGAATTGACCGCGAAGAGTTTATAGTCACTGCTAATCTTCAGGTCGGGCTGAAATACCGACATGGAGGTAAATCCCATCCGGAGCGCTTTCTTTGCTGCAACATCAATCTGATTGACGTAGCTCAACTTCTTGTTGGCCACCTGAATCCGGATGTCAGGAGTTTGAAATACAAATAAAATATCACTTTCCGGGAGAAAGCGGAGCTCGTAAATGAGGTCGTAGTATTCGCTGATTTCGTTCGTTTTTCTTTGGGTGTCAACATCGTAAAGGCAAACCAGTTGCTTGTAGCTGACTGTTGCCTTCAGTCCTTTTTTATCTTTTTTAAACCGGTCCCTGATGGCTTCCGGATCAATCTTTTCGGATACCGCCAGGATTTTACCTTCCTGATCGAGCGCAATGGCATTGGTGGCATTAGGTACTGAAAACGATTTTTCTTTGTTCCCTTCAGGCAAACTCCAGAACGTAATTTCGGTTCCATTCAGGCTGACAAGATGTTGTTCATCGGTCGAAATCGTCACATCCTGAATTTTATCGAATTTTTTAATCCTTTTTCCTGAAGTCGCATCAATAATTTCGAAATCCGTTTCACGTTTGATATTCATGCTGAGATCGTTGTTGCTGATCTCCTGAAGCAGAAGGTATTTTCCGGATTTCGAATAGCTGATTCGTGAACCGTTGTTCCAGTTTCCGGCATCCAGTGTCTGGGTAATTTTCTGGTTGTTCCAGTCAACAAGCTTTATTCCTGAACCATTTTTTGTGCTGATGGCAATGGTATTCATGTCGGGCGATAAAGCCATTCCTGAATATTCAAATCCTTCGGAACTCAGTTTGATTCGTTCGAAATCTGAATTGGAAGTCTGGCTCCAAAGCTGCTGGTTACAAAAAATTAATAGTGCAATCAGCGAAATCGTTACAGCAGCAGATTGATCCCGAAAAGTTGTTTTAGTTAGATCTTTCAATTCTGTTTCCATAATCCGGTTCTTTAAATTGATGCAAAAAAAATCACAGGGTTCCGTACAGTGTAATTGCTTATTACCTCAAAACACCTTTGTGATAGGAGATCTGAACGGAAACCCTGTGAAAAGCTCTTGTGATTTATAAAAGATGTTTTGACCAGTACTTAAGCAATTACATGATCAAAATTAATTGGGGAGGTCGTTGTCTGAAATACAGTGTTGTTCGTATTTACCTACGACTTTTACCGTATTTTGGAAGAAGGCATGGAGTAGAGAGCAAGGGCATGGTGAATGGAGAAAGCTGACTGTTCCTTGAGTAGCAGAGGGTTTCGAAGGGGAAATGGAAATTGGAGGACGGAATTGTGGGACTGATTTTTTTTTCTCAGGGGCTCAGGAATGATTTTAGACAATCCCATTCTTCATGGCATAGCTGATCAGGCCGGCGATATTGCCAACATTTAGTTTTTTCATCAGGTTGGTGCGGTGGGTATCCACGGTGCGGTGACTGATAAACAATTTCGAGCCGATTTCCCTGTTCGAAAATCCTTCGGCAATAAGTTTGATAATTTCGGTTTCCCGATCCGTAAGCATTTCATTTGCCTGGTTGGCTGCCGACTGGTTGCCCGGATTTGAATTCAGGAGGGAAAGCGTGACATCAGTAGAAAAATAGGATTGTCCGCTTGCTACTTTCTGAATTGCTTCAATCAGTTCGTCCTGCGAACAACTTTTTAGTAAGTATCCGTTGGCGCCAATATTTATAAGACTTTTTATCATTCCGGCTTCCTGGTGCATCGAAAGAATAATGACTTTTGTCCCCGGGTGATTTTTCGAGATTTCTTTCAGCGTGTCGATGCCATTCATAACGGGCATATCGATATCCATCAAAACCACATCAACGTCAAACATCTGAATTAAGCGCAGAGCCTCGCGCCCATTGTTTGCTTCACCGGCAAGCAGAAATTCTTCGTTTTGTTTCAACAGAGACTTTAAGCCATCAATAATAATCTGATGGTCGTCGACCAGAAGTATTTTTATTCTGTTCATAATATTGGCGTTCTTATGGTTACTGTTGTTCCTGATCCGGGGGCCGATTCGTAATGGAGATGCCCGTTTATTCCATCGATCCGGCTGGCAATGTTGAGAAGTCCGATTCCTGACTTCTCATGTGAGCCGACATTAAAACCAACCCCATTGTCTGTTACATTCAGGATAACATGTGTTTTTACTTTTACCAGCTGAACGTTCAGGAATGTGGCTTTCGAATGCTTCAGAACATTACTGACCAGTTCCTGCAACACCCGGAATAAAACCAGTTCGATGTGATTCCCAATCCGGTCATTAAATCCGGAATGTTCGAATTCGTATTTCAGGGTTGATTTATCGAGGTTCAGGCTCAGCATGCCTTCAACCGCCGGAACAAGTCCGAATTGTTCGAGTTCTTTTGGAATCATTTGATGCGAAATGCTTCTTACTTCGGAACCTACATGGTCGATCATTTTTTCGATTTTCTGATATTCCGTAGAATCCACTGAGTTTTCGGAGTTTCGGACCAGACTTTGGAAATTCATTTTTATAGCGCTGATGGTTTGTCCAACTCCATCGTGCAGTTCTTTGGCAATCCGTCGGCGTTCTTCTTCCTGTGCCTGAAATATTGCGTTCATCCGCATTTCCTGTTCGGCCAGTCTTTCCGCCTGAAGTGCAGCTTCCTGACGTTGCTGGTGACGGTAAAAAAGAAATATCCCGGCGCCGGTGAGCGAAATAAAAACAAAAATCAGCAGCCAGATCTGGGTTTTTTGCTGACTCAACTTGATTTCAGTATATGCTTTTTCTTTTTTTATCAGTTCCAGATCCTGTTCCAGTTTTACCGTTTCGTACTGACTTTGAACATCGAGGATTTGTTGTTTAATGCGGGCATCGTAGACCGAATCTTTGGCGTTGATGTAATTTTCCATCAGCACAAACGAACTATCGGGTTGGTTGGTTATGGCTTTAAGTTTTGCCAATCCAAGCAACGCACTCAGTTCCTCGTCGATCACCGCTATTTCTTTTGCAAGCAGGTAAGCACGTTTCAAAACCCGGGCAGCATCCCTGTATTTCCCGGTTTGTGTATAAACCATTCCCATTCTCGAAAGCGTTGAGGAAATTCCTTTAGTGTCTTCAATCTGTTCACGAATCCGGAGCGATTCGGAATAAAGTTTCAGCGCTTCAGGATAATTTTTCCGTGCCATGTAAATATTGGCCATGTTACTCAGGTTGGCGCTGATCAGTTCATCTTTTTTTAACTCGCGGGAAAGAGCAATCGCTTTTTCGTAAAAAACAACTGCCTGAACGGTATCTTTCAGGTTTGAATAAAGATTGGCCATGTTGCCGTACGAAGTCGCTTCACCTTCCTGATCGTCAAGCTTAATCCGGTATTCAAGCGCTTTCTGATGATATTCAAGCGCTTTGCTCAGGTTGCCCAGGTTGTTGTGGATAATGGCAATGTTGTTTAAACTGTACCCAATCCATTTATCCTGACCAAGTTGCTGATAGATTTTTAAGGCGCTGATCTGATGTTCGAGCGCTTCTTTCAGTCGGCCCTGTTTCTGGTCGATGATTCCTAACTTGTTGTGTATCGATGCAATACCCGAAAAATCGTTGAGTTGCTGACGGATTTTTAAGGCCTCGTTCAGATAAGTTGTTGCACGGTGGTAGTTTGCATTGTTGATGTAAACAATTCCCAAATCGTTGTAGGCCTGGGCAATACCTTTCGTGTAATGTAGGCTTTGTGCCAGTGATAAAGCCTTTTCACCGAAGATGATGGCCGAATCGGCTGATTTATAGCGGTATTCCCAGCATAAGTCGCTTAACGATTTTACTTTATTGGTATCCGGATTTGCGTTAAGTATTGCTTCAAGCTTGTCGTCGCATTTTGCTTCCAGCGAAAAAAGCAGGAATAAAACAGATACGACCAGGCTGGAAGCAATAATTAACCTCATTTTTGATTTTTCTTTTCATAAACATATGTTCGATGAAAAAAGTTTATGTTTCGAAATCAGAAATTTTTGTCTTGAAATAAAAACTGAAATCAGCTGATTTTTGCAGTGGCGGAGAATAATTTTTCCCTGAAGAAAAAGGCAACATTTACCAGTCCGACCATCACCGGAACTTCAACCAAAGGTCCGATTACAGTAGCAAAGGCTGCCTGAGAGTTGATGCCAAACACGGCAATGGCCACGGCAATGGCCAGTTCGAAATCGTTACTTCCGGCCGTGAAAGCCAAAGTGGTCGATTTCTCGTAATTTTCGCCCATCCATTTGGAAATAAAAAAGGTGGTGAAAAACATAAACCCAAAGTAAATGGTGTAGGGGATTGCAACCCGCACAACATCCATTGGTAACTCAATGATTTTTTCTCCTTTGAGAGAGAACATGACAAATATGGTGAACAGCAAAGCTACCGGAGTTAACACAGAAACTTTCGGGATAAATTTGGAATAATACCACTCACTGCCTGCCCAGCTTCGGAGTAACAGGTTCGAAATCAAACCCGCTGCAAATGGAATTCCAAGATAAATTAAAACGGTAATTGCGATTTCAGAAATTGAAACGTCAACTGAAGCACCATGCAAACCAAATAATGGTGGCAGAAAAGTGATAAAAACCCAGGCATAAACCGAATACAGGAACACCTGAAAAATGGCATTAAATGCAACCAGTCCTGCGGCAAGTTCAGTGTCGCCTTTGGCAAGGTCGTTCCAAACCAAAACCATGGCAATGCATCGGGCCAGTCCAACCAGAATTACACCGATCATAAGACCGGGATAATTGTGCAGAAAGGTAATGGCCAGAAAGAACATGATCAGCGGACCGACAATCCAATTCTGTGTGAGTGATAAACTCAGAAGTTTCAGGTTCTTAAATACCAGGGGCAATTTCTCGTATTTCACTTTTGCCAGAGGCGGGTACATCATCAGTACCAGGCCTATTGCAATCGGGATATTTGTTGTACCTGAACTCAGAGAATTCCAGAAACCAGAGATACCCGGAGCAATAAATCCAATTAATACACCGGCAAACATAACCAGGAAAATCCATAAGGTGAGGTAGCGGTCGAAAAAGGAGAGTTGTTTTGCAGTGCTCATAGAAGTTAATTTGTCGATGTAAAAATTTGCCAATTTGCCAATGAATACCTTTTCATGGTCGAATTACCAAATTTGCTAATTACCGAATTAATTGAGTTTTGATGCAGTTACTGTAATACTGAAAATTCCCACTCCGGAAGTTTTGAAATCGGCTAATTCATCGGGCGAAAGGTAATTGGCCAGAATTTCATCTGGAATATGAATTTGCTTCTCTTTGCGAACTTTAGTTTCAGAAAATCCCTGATTGGAAATAATTTGCAGATAGTCCGGTTTTAGGATGGCTCCGGAAACACAGCCGGCGTACATTTCGGCGGCTTCCTGAAGATTTTTTGGAAGAGTTCCGTTAAGAACCACATCCGAAATACAGAAATGTCCGCCCGGTTTTAATACTCTGTACATCTGAGCAAATGCTTTTTCTTTATCCGGAACCAGATTCAGGACACAATTGCTGATTACGACATCATAAGTTTCATCCGGAAGAGGCATTTCCTCAATGTCGCCTTTCACAAATCCGACGTTGGTGTATCCCAGTTTTTCGGTATTTATCCGTGCTTTTTCGAGCATGGCATCGGTAAAATCCAATCCGGTTACACGACCTTCCTCTCCGGCTAAAGCCCGGGCAACAAAACAATCGTTTCCGGCGCCGCTACCCAGATCGAGCACGTGATCACCTTTTTTTATTCCGGCAAACTCAGTCGGCAAACCGCAGCCCAAACCTAAATCTGCATCCGGATTGTAACCTTCCTGACCCGAATAATCATCGCTAAATATGGTGTAATCCACGTCGCAGCAACTTTCTGTACTTCCACAGCAGGAAGTTTTATTGAGTAATAAACTTTGTTTGGCTATTTCACCGTATTTTTCCTGAACAACATGTTTTAAGTCTTCGGCTTTCATGATATTGATTTGCTAATTTGTCTATTTGTCAATTCGATAATTAAATGATTCGCAATTTGTTCGATTACGATCGTTTAGATGTACCAATTATTTTGTTGATGATCTTTTTAATTGGTTCCAGATCTGCTAATAAATCCGGAGGATCTGGCAATTTTTTTGAATGTTGACAAAGTAAAAGCCAGTATTCAGTTTCTTCAACTTCTTTCGCCGAAATCTTAAATTTATGAACAAAGTCAGCTTTGCTTTCAGCATTTTGAGCTTCTCGTACATTCGCTCCAATAGATGTTCCTGATTTAAAGAGTTGATTTGAAAGTGCAAATTTTTTCATCCCATCAAGATCATCACAAAAATCAATGATCTTCAGAGCAAATTCAAATGTCAGATTAACTATTACATTTTCTTTTTGTTCCGTGTTCATTTTGAAGACTTTTAGATTATTGGTATGGTTTATTGAAGTCGTGACTTCAATTTGCTAATTGTCAAATTTCCGAATTGACTCATTGTACAATCGGTAAAAACCTTCCTTGATTTCATCACGAACACGAATATATTCGCTCCAGATAAACTCATCGGTACCCACAGCATGCGACGGATCGTCGTATCCCATGTGAAGACGATGTTTTACTTTGCCAATAAAGGCCGGACAGGTTTCGTTGGCGCCACCGCAAACGGTAATCACGTAATCCCATTCGTCGTTCAGGTATTTCTCAACCGAATCCGAAGTGTGATTGCTGATGTCGATTCCGGCTTCTTTCATGGCAACAACCGCTTTGTGGTTCAGCTTTCCGGAAGCTTCTGTTCCTGCGGAGCAAACGGTAAGGTTCGGATCGAACGACTGTAAAAAGCCATGTGCCATTTGGCTGCGGCAACTGTTTCCGGTACAAAGAATTAATACTTTCATATATTTTAAATTTGAAGATTCGATAATTTGAAGATTTGAAGATTTGAAAATTTGAAAATGAATTAATGGGATTTGGATGTACTGATGATTTTAGAAAGAATATTTATTATTGAATGAAGTTTTTCTTTTAGTTGTTCGTTTTTTGGATACGTTTTCGATAATACACAAAGCATTAACCAATATTCAGTTTCATCTGCTTCTTTTGCCGCGATTTTCAATTTATGAATAAAATCGGCCTTGCTTTCGGCATTTTGTGCTTCACGAACATTTGCACCAATTGATGTTCCTGATTTTAAGACTTGTCTGGCAATCACAAATTTCCTGTGTTCTTCCAGTAACTCGGAATATTCAATTATATCGAGAGCAAACTCAAGAGTGAGTTTTACAATTAAATTGTCTTTATCGTTTCTCATAGCTATAGATTCTCAAATTTTCAAATCAGCTCATTTTCAAATCTTCTGGTTATTGGCAGCTAAATTCATCCGGAACCTGAATCTCGTTCAGGAAACCGTTCAACAGACTTTTCATTTCCTTTACTTTTTGCCCGTCGAGGCAATAATTCATTTTCGTTCCTTCAACATGACCTTTAATCAGTCCGGCATCTTTTAGTTCTTTCAGATGCTGATTCACGGTGGTGCGGCTCAATGGAAGTTCGTCCGAAATATCTCCGGAAATGCAGCTTTTTGATTCGGCCAGAAATCGCAAAATTTGTAGTCGTGCCGGGTGTGCCAGTGCTTTAAATAAATTTGCCTGCTCCTGAAGACCAGCCTCAAAAAGTTCTGTTTTAGCGGTGACCATGATTTTGAGTTTTAAATTCGACGTAAATATACGTCAAATATTAATTCGACGTATATATGCGTCGTGATTTTTTTACAGGTTTTGTATTTTTCTTAATGTTCGTTAATGGAGTTTGTACAGTGCAACAATCCAATTACATTTGATTTGTAAGAATTTAGCCTTATGGCCTTTTTCAGGAATCGAACGAAATGGAAAAACAAAACAAGGTAAACATTCATTTAGTTGGTGGTTTTTTGGGCAGTGGCAAAACCACCGCGATTTCAACTGCATCGAAACTGATTCAGGAACAGGGCATTCAGGTTGGTGTAGTAACCAATGATCAGGGAAAATACCTGGTCGACAGCCGGTTCATTTCAGCTAAACAAATTCCTTTTGGCCAGGTTACCAACGGTTGTTTTTGCTGCAATTATAATCAGCTGGACGAACAGATCGAGCAACTTCGCGACCGGCAGGGTGTCCGGTTGGTTTTTGCTGAGTCGGTTGGTTCGTGTACCGATTTAATTGCGTCTGTGGTTAAACCGCTTTCGATATTTCGAAATGGTGAAACTGAACGGATTACATTAAGTATTTTTACTGAAGCCGAATTGCTGTTTAATTTTTTGAAATTCCGGCGCACGCCTTTTAGTAAAAACATCGCCTACATATATTCAAAACAAATTGAAGAAGCTGAAATACTTGTTGTCAACAAAACGGATTTATTGAAGGAGGACGTTTTGGAAAAACTTAAAATTTTGCTTACTGAAAAATTTCCGGAGAAAACAGTTCTATATCAGAATTCGCTCGACCGGCAAAGTGTTTCACAATGGATTGAACTGTTGGCGAAACCTCCCGGAAAAATGCTTCCGGAGCGAAAATCACTTGAAATCGATTACCTGATTTATGGTGCTGGTGAAGCCGATTTAGCCTGGTTTGACCAGGAAATCACGGTCACTTCCGATAATTCTGACGCTGTTCAGATTGCAAAACAGATTGTAATACAAATTTTGGCCGGAACAGAAAGCCGAAACTGGGCCATTGGCCATTTGAAATTTATTTTGGAAACAGATACCGAATCGCATAAAATCAGTTTCACCACCAATGTCAATCTTAGCGATCTGGAAAAACTTCCGGAGTTAAATTCGGGCACAGCCAAACTGTTAGTTAACGCACGAATTGAAACCGGACCGGAGGATCTGAAAAAAATGGTCGCAGGGATTGTTCAGAACATCAGGATTGAAAGCAAGGCTACCATTCTTGAACTGTATACTTCAGCCTTCAAACCCGGGTTCCCAAATCCGACTCACCGCATGAGTAATGCCGGATAAAGTGTTTCGATACAGCGTTTTGGCCGTTTTATGGACCGCACTATTCTACTTCAGGGATGGCATTTCTACATTTATCGTGTATTACATGTTCGCGTTACCCGAAGTCTCCAAATTTGCGGATTCGCTTTGGTTTTTTTTCAGTGTATTCCTGAAAATCTCCTTGTTGCTTTTGCTGGTTATTTTTCTTGCGGGCATTGTCCGGTCGTATTTTTCTCCTGAAAAAACAAGGAAAAAGCTAGAAGGCAAGTCTCTTTTTACCGGAAATGTGCTGGCCGGATTATTGGGAATCGTTACTCCTTTCTGCTCGTGCTCTGCGATCCCGCTTTTCCTGGCATTTGTTGAGGCAGGCATTCCGCTTGGAATCGTTTTTTCGTTCCTCATTGCCGCCCCCATGATCAACGAAGTTGCGGTTATTATGCTTTTCGGTCTTTTTAGCTGGAAAGTTGGCGCCATTTATATTTTAACCGGACTGGCCATTGCAATCTTTTCAGGATGGATCATCGGAAAACTGAAACTTGAACGCTGGCTTCAGGATTGGGTGTTGAATGCCCGTTTTGAAATCGCTGAACCCGAACGCATCAGGTTGACTTTTGACGACCGGATCCGGGTTGGACAAGAAGCTGTCAGGGATGTATTTTCGAAAATCTGGTTGTATCTGATTATTGGTATTGCAGTAGGGGCGATCGTTCACGGCTATGTTCCTGAAGATTACCTTGCTTCGCTGATGAATAAATCGCATGGATATTCAGTACCTGTTTCGGTTCTGATAGGAGTCCCATTGTATGCCTGTTCAGCCGGTGCCGTGCCGATTGCCAGTGCATTGATAGAAAAAGGTGTACCGGTCGGAACTGCACTTGCCTTTATGATGTCAGTCATTGCCATATCTCTTCCCGAATTGATTATCCTGAAAAAAGTACTGAAACTACAGTTTATTCTGATGTTTGTCGGGATTATTGCTGTCGGAATTATTCTGGTTGGCTATCTCATGAACTATCTGCTTTAAATTCATAATCATTCTGTAAAACCCAAAAAACCAATTAATGAAAAACAAACACTTATTTACACTTTTTATCTGCTTGCTGTTGGCTGTTATAAACGCTGAAAGCCAATCTGTTTCGCAGTGGCGCGGAACCAATCGCGATGGAAATTATTCAGAACAAAACCTGTTGAAAATCTGGCCGGAGGTTGGACCTGAATTGCTATGGTTAAATGAAACTATTGGCGATGGATACGGTTCTCCGGTAATTTCGGGTGACAAACTATTTATAAATGGCGAAATCAACAAGGTCAGCTATTTGTTTGCTTTCGGGCTCGACGGAAAGTTAATCTGGAAGTCGGCCAATGGTTCCGAATTTGCCGGAAGCGAATATTCAGCCAATTTTCCGGGAGCACGGTCAACCCCAACTGTTGATCATGATTTGGTGTATGTCGCTTCAGGAATGGGACGGATTGCCTGTTTTGATGCAGCAAGCGGTGCTGAGAAATGGACTGTCGATATGGTTGCCGATTTGGGAGGAAAACCAGGGTATTTTGGCTATTCCGAATCGTTGCTTACCGACGAAAAACTTTTGTATTGTTTTCCGGGTGGAACCGAAACGAATCTGGCTGCCCTGGATAAACTCAGCGGGAAAGTGGTCTGGACTTCAAAAGCCCTTGGCGATGGAGTTTCATATTGTTCGCCTCTGATGATCAATCTTCCGGAGCGAAATATTCTGGTAAACATTTCGCACGATTATTTAATGGGGCTCGATGCCAGAAACGGTGAGTTACTTTGGTCATTCAAAGAAGATTCGGTGAAACTGGAAGGAACATATTGCAACACTCCTGTTTATCAGGATGGTTTTATTTATGGTGTTTCGGGCGTCGATCAAGGAACCGGAGCCTATAAACTTCAACTTTCGGACGATGGAAAAAGCATCAGTGAAATCTGGAGAAACGCAGATACTAAGAATGCGTTTGGTGGTTTTGTGGTAGTGAACAACAAACTTTATTGCGCGGCGAAAGACAACAAACTGAAAGCGCTGGATTTGAATACCGGTCTGGAATCGGAGTCGGTGGGCGGGATGAAAGGAAGTGTAATTGCTGCTGAAAATAAGTTGATTTGTTATGCAGATAACGGGAAGGTAAACCTGATTGATCTTTCAGGCCCGAAAATGGAAGTTGTCAGCAAATTCAAAATTGAAAACGGAACCAAGGAACATTTCTCGCATCCGGTTATTGCCGACGGCGTGTTGTATGTTCGGCACGGAAATGCGCTGATGGCGTATAAAATAAGATAGGTTGAAAGGGATTCCATCCTTTATTCAGGGATGGAATCCTTACATTGATTTTTTTTATGGCTTGATTTTCTCCCACAATCCCAATAACTTTTCCCGATAAATGGCCTTTATCTGTTCTTCATTGTCGGCAATGGGTTTAACCGGAATCAGGTCAAAAACTTCAGCGGGTTTCATTCCGG